>NZ_JARGEE010000743.1:0-2312 GCF_033794485.1 Streptomyces sp. MB09-02B | reverse complement strand
GTGGGGGGAGTGTCCGCCGTGATCGGCGGCGGTGTGTCGAGGGCCTGGCTCACATCCGCTGCTTTCGCTAGTGAGGTCGCTGGTGGGGGCGTCCCGAGTACGGCTCGCAGTGCTGGTGCCGCCGGCGCTTCTTACGTCGTCCTTGCCCCGTTCTTACGTCGGGACGGGACCGTATCGTCGCAACGCGAGAGTAAGCCGATTCGACGTCGGAACGCAACCGTTTCGTCGTCACGGCCTATGCTGTGAGCCATGACGACGAACGCCGAACCCTCCGAGGAGCCGCCGCCGCCACGGCCGCGCCGCCGGGCCCCCGCCGGGGCGGCCGTGCTCCGCGAGGACGTGACGGAGGCGATCCGGGCGGCGGTCTTCGAGGAGCTGGCGGCCGTGGGCTACGCCCGGATGTCCATCGAGGGCATCGCGCGCCGCGCGGGCGTCGGCAAGACGGCGGTGTACCGCCGCTGGCGCTCCAAGCTGCACCTGGTGCTGGACCTCGTCTCGGCGGTCGCGGTCCAGGGCCTGCCGATGCCGGACACGGGTTCGCTGGAGGGCGACCTCCGGCTGCTCTACGAGGTCACGTCCCGCGCGCTGCGCCACCCGGTCGCCGGCCAGATCATCCCCGACCTCCAGGCCGAGGCCGCCCGCAACCCGGAGATCGCCGAGGCGATGCAGAAGGCGTTGCGGGAGGGGCAGCAGAGCGTGGCCACGGGGATCGTCGCGGCGGCGGTCGCCCGGGGGGAGGTCCGGGCGGGGGTGGACGAGGACCTGGCGCTGGACGTGATCTCCGGCCCGCTGTACTGGCGCTCGGTGGTCGTCCGCGCGCCGAAGCTGCCGAAGGGGTACCTGGAGAGCCTGACGCGGGCTACGGCGGGCGCCTTGCGGGCGCTGTAGCGGCGAGCCGGAGGCCTGCTGTTACGGGGCGAGCCGGAGGCGTGCTTTTACGGAGGTGAACGTTCCGCGGGCGGGTGGCGTCCTAGTCACAGTCGCTCAGGAATGGGGTCGCCGTGACTCACTTACGCTCCCGTGCTCGTTCCGTGCTCCTGGCCGCCGCGCTGATCGCGGGGACCGTGGGGACGGTGGGGATGACCGCCGCCTGTGACGGCGGGCCGTCCTCCGAACCGAAGGGCCGAGCCTCGCCGCAGCCCACCACGGCGCGGAACACCGTCATGTGGCAGGAGCCCGCCTCGTACGTCTACACCCTCACGTCGACCGCGCAGGCCCTGGCGGGGCAGTTCCGGGTGACGGTCAGGGACGGCAAGGTCGTCAAGGCGGTCGGCCTCGACGAGAACAGCCGGTGGCTGCTGAGGGAGGGGCCCGGCGACGTCCCCAAGATCGGTGACCTGATGGACATGCTGGAGAAGGCCTGGCAGGAGCAGGCGGACACGGCGGAGGTGGAGTACGCCGCCGGCGGGCACCCCGCGCGGATCACTCTGGACGTGGACGAGAACGCCATCGACGACGAGGCCGAGTACGTCATCAGCGGCTACGAGCCGGGCGCGGGCTGAGGCCGGCGGCCCGGGTCGCCAACTCCGTTGCCAGGAGGCTGAGTTCCGGGGCGCGCAGTACCCGCTCCCCGAATCCTGGGAGGGGCACGTGCAGCGCCTCCAGCCAGCGCTCCGGGATCGCGTCGGCGCCGTACACCGCGCCCGCGAGGCCGCCCGTCACCGCCGCGACGGTGTCGGTGTCGCCGCCGAGGTCCACGGCCGCGCGTACGGCGTCCTCGTAGGAGTCGGTCGCGCGTACGGCCCAGACGGCGGAGCCCAGGCAGGGCCAGACGGCGCCGTTGAACTCCGTGGCCTGCTCGGGGTGCCAGCCGGGGGCGAGGACGACGTCGTACCGGGCGCGGTGGTCGGGGTGGAGTGCGGTCAGGGTGTCGGGGAGGGCGGCGAGCGGGTCGCCGCCGGCCAGCGCGATCCGGACCAGCTCGTGGAAGGCGGCGGTGCCCTCCCAGGCGGCCGGGTCGCCGTGGGTGAGCGCGGACAGCCGCCGGGCCGCGTCCATGGTGCGGTCCCGGCCGTCCCTCGCGAAGTACACGGCCGAGGTGGCGGCCCGCATCAGCGCGCCGTTGCCTGCGGCTCGTAGGTTCACCTGGAAGTGGCGGGCGGCGGCGAGGTCCCAGGGTCGCCGCTGGTCAGCACGTCCTGGGTCTGGATGCCGATGTCCTTGGGGTCGGAGACGGCCCAGCGCTGGAACCTCCGGAAGATGTCGGGCAGTTCGAGCCCGCCGTGTTCGACGAGCGACTCCCCGACGAGCACGGCCATCTGCGTGTCGTCGGTCGCCTCACCCGGGTCCCACCCACCCCCTCCGCACATCTC
>NZ_JARGEE010000742.1:0-2330 GCF_033794485.1 Streptomyces sp. MB09-02B | reverse complement strand
CATACCGGCGCCCCCCCTCCCCCTCGCCCTCCTCCTTCTTCTCCTCCTCTTCCGAAGGACGCTGCCATGAATCTCCTGATCCTCGGTGCGACGGGCCCCACCGGCCGACACGTCGTCGACCTGGCCCTCGCGAGCGGCGACAGGGTCACCGTCCTGGCTCGCAGACCGGAGGCGCTGGAGGACCTGGCGGACCGGGTCGACGTGATCGTCGGAGACGCCACCTCGCAGAGGGACGTGGCGAAAGCCACGATCGGACAGGACGTCGTCGTCTCCGCTCTCGGCAGGAGCACCTCGATACGCTCCGACGACCTGTTCACCCGCGCCGCGACGGCCGTGATCGGAGCGGCCGGGGAACAGAACGTCTCCCGGCTGGTGTGGCTGTCCTCGTTCGGTGTGGGTGACACCTACCGGTCGGCGAGCGTCGTACAGAAAATCGTGTACAGCACCTTCCTGCGGAACATCTACGCGAACAAGGAGCTCTCCGAGCAGGCGATCCGCTCCAGTGGCCTGAACTGGACCCTGGTCTACCCGACCATGCTGACCAAGGGCCCCGCCAAGGGCACCTACCTCGTCGGCGAGCGCCTCCCGATGAGGGGCAACCCGGCGATCAGCCGCACGGACGTCGCCGACTTCCTGCACAAGGCGGCCCACGACCCCTCCTGGATCCACCGCGACGCCGTCATAACGGACTGAACAGCCCCCTGCGGAAGAGGTTGCCCGCTACAACGGGTCACAACTTGGCCACACAGGGGTTGCCTCACCCGTGTCGCACGCATGATGCTGCCTCATAACCGCATCACAGGGAGCCCCATGCACCGCACCGCACCCGTCCTGATCGCCGCCGGCCTGTTCCTCGCCGCATGCGGCACCACCGACGGCACGACCGCCTCGGCGCCGAGCAGCGCTGCCCCCACCGGGGACGAAGTACGGTACGACGAGATCTGGAACGCCCGGAGCCCCGGGATGCAGGCAACGGTGTGCAAGCTCCTGGTGGCGGATGACCAGAAGTCCGTCAACACCCTGCTGCGCGAATCCCTCGACGACCCGTCGGTGGACCTGGACGCGCTGACCGTGTACATCAACGACACGAAGTGCTGACGGAGGCGAGGGCGTCCCCGATGCCGGAGCCCCGATCACGTTCATCCGGGTGGCATCATCGGATGCGCTTCGTCGGCTTGGTTGCGGCGTTGAGCAGGTATTCCAGGGGGCCGCGGCGGAAGAAGCGGGACCAGATCGCGGCGAACAGGATGGCTGCGAGGACGTACATGATCAGGGGCAGCCAGGACTGCTGGGTGCCGGTTCCGGCGGGCGTGGACAGCGCGGTCTGTGCGAGGAAGTGGCCGACGTAGGCGGTCAGGGACATGGTGCCCACGGCGATGACCGGCTTGGCCAGGCGGCGCAGTCGCGGCAGGCGGTCCATCGCCACCGTCGCGCCCACGATCACGAGGATCGCGATTCCGACGCTGCCGATGATGTCGAACGTGGTGCCGCTGTGCGGCCCGGCCTTCAGGAGGAACGACGCGGGCATGTCGGGGAACGACCCTGCGTCAGCGGGCATCGATCCGGAGCCGCCTGACGACGACCCGTCTTCCGCGAGGCTCCGCAACGCGCCCTTGCCGGCGAGCAGCAGGGACATGCCGTAGGCAACCGCCGTGAGGGTGGCGCCCAGCGCGGCCAGGCGCTTCTGGATGGTGCCGCAGGAGAGGTCGAGGCGGCCCAGCGCCATGCCCGCGAGGACGAACGACATCCAGGTGAGCGCCGGGTAGAAGCCGGTGAGCAGCAGATCGAGGATGCCGACCTCGCTGAGGTGGCGGAGCGGGTCGTAGGTGTTGATGCTCTGCTGAACCGACGGGGTCAACCGCGAGGTGAGGACGAACGCCAGCTGCGGTGTGACGAGGGCGAACGCGGCCGCGATGATCGCGAGGGTCCTGGCGCTCAGTCGCGCCAGGGGCAGGGCGAGGAGGAAGTAGACGCCGTAGAAGCCGAGGATGATCACGCCCCCGTACTCCCTCGCCATCAAGGTGCCCAGCGCCAGAAGGATCACGGCGCGGATCGCGATGCGGGCCCTCGCCTGCCGGCCCGCCCGGCCGGTCCTGGGCTCGCGGCGGCCGGCGAGCAGCATCAGTGAGAACCCGGCGAGGGTGGCGAACAGGACCGACGAGTGGCCGTCCGACATGTATCGGATCCAGCTGGCGACGCCAGTCGTGGCGGACAGCGGGGGGCCGATGTGCACGACGTACATGCCGAACACCGCCAACGCGCGGGCCAGGTCCACCCCGACGAGGCGTCCCATCGAGGGACCGGGCGAGGCCGGGGGCTCGGGGGAGGTC
>NZ_JARGEE010000741.1:0-2331 GCF_033794485.1 Streptomyces sp. MB09-02B | reverse complement strand
GGCTGGGGCTGGGGCTGCAGGACGTTCGAGGCCGCGGGTTCGTCGTGGCCGGTCGCGCAGCTCCCCGCGCCCCTGGAGGGCGCGGTCGCTGCCGCCCGGCTATGAGGCGCTCCGATTTGCCGCTCGCGTCACAAATGACACCTTTCTGTCACGTGTGTCACGTGTATGCGGGTCTTTCGTCACACGTGACACACGGGCGCTCTCGCTGATCACTGTGGGTCGTTGGCCGAGCACAGGCTTGTGATCGCCAGCGCAGTGCCCGGCTCCCCCTGTGGTCTTCCCGGCCGCCGCCGTGGTGCGCGCAGGGAGGTGCCACTGATGACGACCGACCGGCTTCTCTGGTCGTACAAGGACATCGCGGCGCACATCCGTGTGCAGCCCGACACCGTCCGCTCGTACCGCAAACACGGGCTGCTGCCGCCGCCCGACCAGGTCGAGGGCGGCAAGCCCTACTGGTACGCCGACACCATCCGCACCTGGGTCGCCTCCAGACCGGGCAACCGAGGGCGCAAGGTCGAGTGATCCGCTCCTCGTCACGCTTGGTCGAGTGATCCGCTCCTCGTCACGCTTATTCGTTTGTCCCCGGGTCCGCCTCTTGTCCAGGATCCGGGGATGAGCTCTTTCCAGAACCCCGTACTCACCGGTGAGAAGGCCGTGCTGCGGCCGTTCCGGGAGGACGACGCGCCCGTGATGGCGCGCATCCTGGCCGACCCGGAGGTGGTCCGGCTCACCGGCAGCCCGACCGAGAGCTTCGGGCTGGACCGGTTGCGGGCCTGGTACGGGAGCCGCAACGACCAGACCGACCGCCTCGACCTCGGCATCGTGGACCGGGCGAGCGGTGACCTGGTGGGTGAGGCCGTACTCAACGAGGTCGACGAGGTCAACCGAGGCTGTTGCTTCCGGATCCTGATCGGTCCCGGCGGGCAGGACCGGGGGCTGGGCACGGAAGCCGTGCGGCTGACGGTCGGCCACGCCTTCGAGCGCATCGGCCTGCACCGCGTCTCGTTGTACGTCTTCACCCACAACCCCAGGGCCCGACGTGCCTACGAGAAGGTCGGTTTCGTGGCTGAGGGGATCGAGCGACAGACGCTGTGGCAGGGCGGGGAGTGGATCGATGCCGTGCGGATGTCGATCCTCGCCCCGGAGTGGGCCGCCCATCGTGGGCGGCCCGAGGGGAACCGGGTCAGTTCCACGGTTCGATGACCGTCACGCCGCCGCCCGGGGTCGTGCCCAGCGCCGCCAGTGCGGCCGGGGCCGCGTCCAGCCCGATCGTCGCGGTCACCAGGAGGTCGGGGCGGAGGACTCCCGCCTCCACCAGCTTCAGCATCGTGGGGTAGGCGTGGGCCGCCATGCCGTGGCTGCCCAGGAGTTCGAGTTCGAGGGCGATCGCCCGGGCCATGGGGACGGGGGTGGTGCCCGTGCCGGAGGGGAGCAGGCCCACCTGGATGTGGCGGCCCCGGCGGCGGAGGCCGTTGACGGAGGCCGCGCAGGTGGCCGGGGAGCCGAGGGCGTCCAGGGAGAGGTGGGCGCCGCCGCCGGTGAGGTCGCGGACCGCCTCGGCCGTGTCCTCGACCGCCGACGCGTCCACGCATTCCGTCGCCCCGAACTTCCGGGCCAGGTCCAGAGCCCGGGGCGATACGTCGACGGCGATCACCCGCGCTCCGGACGCCGCCGCGACCATCACCGCGGAGAGGCCCACACCGCCGCAACCGTGGACGGCGACCCACTCCCCCGCCGCGACCCGGCCCTGCGCGACCACCGCGCGGAACGCCGTGGCGAAGCGGCAGCCGAGGGAGGCCGCCGTGCTGTACGACAGATCGTCGGGCAGCCCCACCAGGTTCACGTCGGCGTGGTCCAGGGCCACGTACTGGGCGAACGAGCCCCAGTGCGTGAAGCCCGGCTGCGTCTGCCGCTCGCACACCTGCTGGTCGCCGGCCGCGCAGGCGGCGCAGGTGCCGCAGGCACAGACGAACGGGACGGTGACGCGGTCGCCGGGGCGCCAGCCCGTGACCGCCGCGCCGGTCTCCTCCACGACCCCGGCCAGTTCATGGCCGGGGACGTGCGGGAGCGTGATGTCCGGGTCGTGGCCCTGCCAGCCGTGCCAGTCGCTGCGGCAGAGGCCGGTTGCCTCGACGCGGACGACTACGCCGTGGGGGGCGGGGCGGGGGGCCGCCAGGTTTTTCACCGTGGGCGGCTTTCCGAACTGCTCGAACACGACTGCGCGCATGTGCCCCATCCTTCGATTCGGGGCCGGTGATCGCTGGCGGCCCCGCCTTGGTCAGCATCGCATCGTCGGTGTGTGGGGTTTCCTCGCCCCCGCCGCCCCTACCC
>NZ_JARGEE010000740.1:0-2337 GCF_033794485.1 Streptomyces sp. MB09-02B | reverse complement strand
TGCCGGGCCCGTTGGAGCCCGGGGCGGGAAGATGGAAGGCGGTCCGGCCGGTAGCGCCGGTCCCATCGGCGAGGGCGTCGTGCGGGCGGCCAGCGGGGAGGTGGGTGAGGCCCGCGGGCGGCGTGTCACGGTCGGTGGCCAGGACGGGGGCCCGACGGTCGAGAGGGGTGCGGGTGGGGGCGAGGGAGTACGCGACGTCGGGCCGCCGTCCTGGCCACCGACCGTGACACGCTGCTCGCGGGCCTCACCGCGCTCGCCGAGGGCCGCCCGCACGACGCGCTCGCCGAGGGGACCGCCGTCACCGGCAGGACCGCCTTCGTGCTGCCCGGCCAGGGCTCGCAGTGGCTCGGCATGGCGCGTGAACTCCTCGACAGCGAGCCCGTGTTCGCCGAGAGCGCCCGTGCCTGCGCCGCCGCCGTGCGGGAACTCGTCGACTGGGACGTCCTCGGCGTCCTGCGCGGCGAACCGGGGGACGTCGACCCGGACCGCATCGACGTCGTCCAGCCCGTCCTGTTCACCGTCATGGTCTCGCTGGCGCGGACCTGGCAGGCGTACGGCGTCGAGCCCGACGCCGTGACCGGCCACTCGCAGGGCGAGATCGCCGCCGCCCACCTCGCCGGAGGCCTCTCCCTCCAGGACGCGGTCCGCGTCGTCGTCCTGCGCAGCCGCGCCCTGCGCACCCTGACCGTGCGCGGCGGCATGGCCTCCGTGCTGCTGCCCGAGGACCAGGTCCGCGACCGGCTCACCCCGTGGGCCGACCGGTTGTGGATCGCCGCCGTCAACGGTCCCGCCTCCGTCGCCCTCACCGGCGACCCCGACGCCTGCGACGCGTTCGTGGCGGCCTGCGCCGCCGACGGTGTGCAGGCCCGGCGCATCCCCGGCGCCGGCAGCCCAGGCCACTCCCCGCACGTCGAGGCGCTGCGGGAGCGGCTGACGGCCGACCTCGCGGACCTCGAACCCCGCAGCGGTGAGGTGCCGTTCTACTCGACCGTCACCGGCGGCCCCTTCGACACCGCCGGGCTCGACGCCGCCTACTGGTGCCGCAACATGCGCGAGCCCGTCCGCTTCGAGTCGGCCGTCCGGGCCCTGCTCGCCGACGGCCACCGCCTGTACGTGGAGCCGAGCCCGCACCCCGTCCTCGTCGGCTCCCTCCAGCAGTGCGCCGAGGCCGACGACCATGAGGTCACCGTCACCGGCACCCTGCGCCGCGGCGAGGGCGGCACCGGCCGCCTGCGCACCGCCCTCGCGCAGGCCTGGGCCGGTGGCGCGCCCGTCGACTGGCCGCGCGTGTTCACCGGCACGGCCGCCCACCGCGTCGACCTGCCCACCTACGCCTTCCAGCGCACCCGGCACTGGCCCGACGGCCCCCGTCGCGGCGCCGACGTCACCTCGGCCGGTCTGGGCCCGCTGCGGCACCCGCTGCTGGGCGCGCTCGTGCGGCTCGCCGACGACGACGGTGCCGTGCTCACCGGGCGGATCGCCCCGCACGACCACCCCTGGCTCACCGGCTACCGCATCGGCGACCGGGCGGTCCTGCCCGGCACCGCCTTCGTCGAACTCGCCGTCCTCGCCGGCGACCAGGTCGGCTGCGGCCGGATCGAGGAACTCACGCTGCACACCCCGCTGATGCTGCCGTCGGACGGCGCCGTCGGCCTCCAGATCAGGATCGGCGCCGACACGGGAGGCCGCCGTACCCTCGCCGTCCACGCCTCCACGGCCGACCCCGGCACGGCCGGCCCGTGGACCCTGCACGCATCCGGCACCCTCGTCCCCGAAACCGGCCCACGCGTCGGCCCGACCGAGGGCGCCGCGGCCGAGGGCGCCGCGGCCGGCGGCAGGGTCCCGCACCTGACGGCCTGGCCACCGCCCGGCGCCACGCCCGTACCGGTCGAGGGCCTGTACGAGCGCCTCGCCTCCGACGGGTTCTCCTACGGCCCCGGGCGCCGCCTGCTCACCGCGCTGTGGCGCACCGGCGACGACGTGTACGCCGAGGTGGCGCTGCCCGACGGACAGCACGGCGAGGCCGGCCGCTTCGGTCTGCACCCGGCCCTCTCCGAAGCCTCACTGCACGCCCTGTACGCCCTCGGGGACGCCCAGGAGGCCGCCGTCCCGTTCTCCTGGTCCGGCGTCGAACTGCACGCCACCGGTGCCCCCCGGCTCCGGCTGCGGCTGACCCGTACCGGCGAACGCACCGTCGCCCTGCTGCTCGCCGACGCCACCGGCGCCCCGGTGGCCGTCGCCGACTCCCTGCTGCTGCGCCCCGCCGACCCGGCCGGACTGCTCACCGCGCCCCCGGCCGAACGCCTCGACCTCGTGGAGCCCGCCCCAGCCCCTGTT
>NZ_JARGEE010000073.1:0-28224 GCF_033794485.1 Streptomyces sp. MB09-02B | reverse complement strand
ACGTAGGGCCGCCCCGTGCCCCCCGCGCGTCCTGCGCCAGGTCCCCACGCCTGACCCGGATCTCCACGCCCCCTTCGCGCCCCGACCCTGTCGGGCGTCAGCGCCGGACCGTCGTGTCCCGCGCGTCCCGCACATCTCCGCACGCCATCTCCGCACGCCCGTTTCCGGCGTGCCACCACCCTCGCCACCAGCCGGAGTTCACCATGCCCAGAAACGCCTTCACAGCCGCCTCCTCCTCTGCCATGAGCCGTCGGTTGTTCCTCACCACCACGGGTGCCGTGTCGCTCGGGGCGGCCCTGACCGCCTGCGGCGGCGGTGACTCCTCCGGCTCCTCCGGCTCAGCGAAGCCCGTCAGCCAGGCCGACATCGACAAGGCGATGAAGACGCCGACCGAGCTGACGTTCTGGACCTGGGTGCCGAACATCGCCAAGGAGATCGCGCTCTTCGAGAAGAAGTACCCGGCCGTCAAGATCAAGGTCGTCAACGCCGGTCAGGGCACCCCGCAGTACACCAAGCTGCGCACGGCGCTGAAGGCCGGCAGCGGCGCCCCGGACATGGTGCAGATGGAGTACCAGGCGATCCCGACGTTCACCATCACCGACAGCCTGCTGGACCTGCGCCCGTACGGGGCCGCCGAGTTGAAGGACCGGTTCGTCGACTGGACGTGGGGTCAGGTCAGCGGCGCGAAGGGCGAGGTGTGGGCGATCCCGCAGGACACCGGCCCGATGGGTCTGCTGTACCGCAAGGACATCTTCGACAAGCACGGCATCGACGTCCCGGGCACCTGGGACGAGTTCGCGGAGGCGGCGCGCAAGCTCCACAAGGCCGACCCCGACGTCTACCTCACCAACCTCGCGGCCAACCAGCCCGCCGCCTGGCACGGACTGCTCTGGCAGGCCGGTGCCAAGCCCTATGCCACCGCCGGCAAGAGCGACATCACCATCAGCGTCGACGACGCCGTCTCCAAGAAGCTCGGCGCCTACTGGGGCGGGCTGGCGAAGGAGGGCGTGATCAGCACCGACCCGGACTTCACCGACGGCTGGTACGCCGGCCTCAACAAGGGCAAGTACGCCACCTGGATCACCGCCGCCTGGGGCCCGGCCTTCCTCTCCGGCTCCGCCAAGGCCACCGCCGGCAAGTGGCGCGCGGCCCCGCTGCCCCAGTGGGACGCGGCCAAGCCCAACGCGGGCAACTGGGGCGGCTCGACCACCGCCGTCATCCGCTCCACCAAGAACCCGATCGCGGCGGCCGTGTTCGCGCAGTTCCTCAACAGCGACCCCACCACCGCGAAGTTGTTCGCCACCGAGCAGTTCTTCTTCCCGGCGACCAAGGCCCTGCTCGCCGACCAGGAGTTCGTGTCGGACGCGCCGTCCTTCTACGGCGGCCAGAAGGTCAACCAGGTCTTCGCCGACGTCAGCGCCACCGTCGATCCCTCGTTCCAGTGGCCGCCGTTCCTCGACCAGGCGGCCACCGACTGGACCGAGACCGTCGGCAAGTCCCTCGCCGACAGGTCCGACACGGTCGCCGCCCTCGGCAGGTGGCAGTCCCGGATGACCACGTACGCCAAGAACCAGGGCTTCACCGTCAAGGGGAGCTGACATGGCTGCCACCACCCCGTCCACCGCCGAGGGCCGCTCCCGGCCCGGCCGTCCGCGCCGCCACCGCTCGGCGGGACCGCTCTTCGTCGCACCGTTCCTGGTGCTGTTCGTCCTGCTCTTCCTCGCCCCGCTCGGTTACGCCGCCTATCTGAGCCTCTTCCAGACGCGTCTGATCGGCGGGACGGTCTTCGTCGGCCTCGACAACTACGTCCAGGCCTTCGGCGACTCCCAGTTCCTGCACGGAGTCGGCCGGGTCGCGCTGTTCTTCGTGGTCCAGGTCCCCGTGATGCTGCTGCTGGCCCTGCTGTTCGCGCTCGCGCTCGACAGCGGCCTGCTGCGTCTGTCGCGGGTCATCCGGCTGGGCATCTTCGTCCCGTACGCCGTACCCAGCGTGGTCGCCGCGCTCATGTGGGGCTACCTGTACGGCCCCGACTTCGGACCGTTCGCCCAGCTGAGCCGGAACCTGGACCTGCCGGTTCCGGCCTTCCTCAGCGCGGGCTGGATGCTCGGCAGTCTGGCGAACATCGTGACCTGGGAGTTCGTCGGCTACAACATGATCATCCTGTACGCGGCGCTGCGCACCATCCCGCAGGAGCTGTACGAGGCCGCGGCGATGGACGGCGCGGGGGCCTGGCGTATCGCCTGGTCCGTCAAACTCCCCGCGCTGCGCCCGGCGTTGCTGCTCACCCTGCTGTTCTCCGTGATCGGCAGCTTCCAGCTGTTCAACGAGCCGAACCTGCTGATGAAGATCGCCCCGGACGTCATCAGCAGTTCCTACACCGCCAACCTCTACGCCTATTCCCTCGCCTTCACCGGCCAGCAGGTCAACTACGCGGCCACGGTGTCCTTCCTCCTCGGCCTGGTCATCGTGATCGCCTCCTACGGCGTCCTGCTCACCGCGAACCGCAGGAGGACCCCGTGACCACGACGATCCCCGCGCCCCCGGTGGCCAGGACGGCGAAGAAGCCGGCGCGCCAGACGCACCGCGGGAAGAACCCGGCCCGCCGCAGCACCCCGCTCACGATCGCCATGCTGGCGGCCCTCGCCTACTTCCTCCTGCCCCTCTTCTGGCTGCTGATCGCCTCGACCAAGAGCACCCAGGACCTGTTCAACAGCTTCGGCCTGTGGTTCTCGGACGCCCCGCAGCTGCTGACGAACATCAAGGAGACCTTCACCCAGGACGACGGCGTCTTCGTGCGCTGGCTGCTCAACACGGCTCTGTACGCCGGAGTCAGCGCGGTCGGGGCCGCGCTGCTCGCGGCGGCGGCCGGGTACGGGTTCGCCAAGTTCCGCTTCCGCGGCGACGGCGCCGCCTTCAACCTGGTGCTCGGCGCCGTCATGGTCCCGACCACCGCGCTGGCCATTCCGACCTATCTGCTGTTCGCGCAGGCGGGCCTGGCCAACACCCCCTGGGCGATCATCCTGCCGTCCCTGGTCAACCCGTTCGGCCTCTACCTGATGCGCGTCTACGCGGCGGACTCCGTCCCCGACAGCATCCTGGAGGCCGCCCGGATCGACGGTGCCGGAGAGGCCCGGATCTTCTTCCGGATCGCCCTGCGGCTGATGGCTCCCGGGGTCGTGACGGTCCTGCTGTTCACACTGGTGGCGACCTGGAACAACTACTTCCTGCCGCTGATCATGCTCAACGACCCCGATCTGTACCCGATCACCGTGGGCCTGGCCTCCTGGGCCGCGCAGGCCCAGAACGGCGGGGCGGGCGCCAGCAGCGACATGCTCGCGCTGGTCGTGACCGGTTCCCTGGTCTCGATCGTCCCGCTCGTCGTGGCCTTCCTCATGCTCCAGCGGTACTGGCAGAGCGGTCTGGCCGCCGGCGGCGTCAAGCAGTAGGGCCACCGGCCCTCGTACCACTCCCCCCACTCTTTCTCTCGGAGGTTCTTCTTCATGGCGGCTCTGCCTGCCCGCGTCCTGTTCGGCGCCGCGTACTACCACGAGTACCAGCCCTACGAACGGCCCGCCGAACGCCTCAAGACCGACCTCGACCTGATGGCCGACGCCCGTGTCACCGTGATCCGGGTCGGCGAGTCGGTGTGGTCCACCTGGGAGCCGGAGAACGGGACCTTCGATCTCGACTGGCTCCAGCCGGTCCTGGACGGCGCCCACGAGCGCGGCATCTCCGTGGTGCTCGGCACCCCGACCTACGCGGCCCCGCCGTGGCTGGCCCGGCAGTACCCGGAGATCACGGCCGAGCGGCGCACCGGTGACCGCATGGGCTGGGGCGCCCGCCAGGAGATCGACTTCACCCACCCGGCCTTCCGCTTCCACGCCGAGCGGGTCATCCGCAAGATCGTCGCCCGGTACGCGGACCACCCCGCCGTCATCGGCTTCCAGGTCGACAACGAGCCCGGTCTGCACCTCTTCCACAACCACGGGGTCTTCCAACGCTTCGTGGACCACCTGCGCGCGAAGTACGGCGACGTGGAGACCCTCAACCGTGAATGGGGGCTCGTCTACTGGTCGCACCGGCTGTCGACCTGGGCCGACCTGTGGACCCCGGACGGCAACGAACAGCCCCAGTACGACGTCGCCTGGCGGGAGTTCCAGGCCCGGCAGGTCACCGAGTTCATCGGCTGGCAGGCCGACCTCGTGCGCGAGTACGCCTCGCCCGAGCAGTTCGTGACCACCTGTATCTCCTACACCCGTCAGGGGGTGGAGGACGACGAGCTGTCCGCCCGTCTCGACATCGCCTCCGGCAACCCGTACTACGACATGCAGGACGGTCTGCTGCTGCCTGACATAACCCCCGACGCCCACGAGCAGAAGTGGAAGACGACCGGGGTGTGGGCGCTGTACCAGACCGCCGACTGGATGTTCTCCTCCCGCCAGGAGCCGTTCCTCGTCACCGAGACCAACGCCGGCTCGATCGGCATGGCGTGGGACAACCGCCCCGGCTACGACGGGCAGTGGCGCCAGGCGGCCTGGGCGCTCGTCTCGCGCGGCGCGCGGATGATCGAGTACTGGCACTGGCACACCCTGCACTTCGGCGCCGAGACCTACTGGGGCGGCATCCTCCCCCACACCGGCCAGCCCGGCCGTACGTACGCCGAACTCGCCCGGCTCGGCGCGGAGTTCGAGGCGGCCGGTCCGCTCGTCGCCGGACTCGAACCGGACGCCGACATCACGATGGTGTACTCGACGCCCAGCAAGTGGCTGATGCAGAAGTACCCGCCGCTCGCCACCCCGGACGGCGAGCCGGACCCCGCCGCCTACCACCGGATCTTCGACCCGTTCTACCGGGGCGCGTTCGAGGCGGGCCGGCAGGTCCGGATCGTCCACGCCCGGCAGTTGCACGACCCGAGCGGGGAGCGGGAGGGCCTCACGCCCGAGGAGGCCGTGCGCCGCCATCCGGTGCTGGTCGTCCCGGCGCTGTACCTCGCCGCCGACGAAACCCTCGACTGGTTCGCCGCGTACGCGGAGGCCGGTGGCCATCTGGTCCTGAGCCCGCGCACCGGGTACGCCGACCACGAGGCCCGGGCCCGCACCGAACCGGCCCCCGGGCGGCTGACGGAGGCCGCCGGCGTCCACTACGACGAGTTCAGCAACCTGACGCGCGAGATCCCGGTGCGCCCGGCGCCCGGCAGCCCGCTTCGGCTGCCGGACGGCGGGGCGGCGACCCGCTGGGCGGACGGGCTCACGGTCGACGACGCCGAGGTGCTGGCCGCGTACGAGCATCCGCACTTCGGCCGCTGGCCCGCGCTCACCACGCGCCGGCACGGTGCGGGGCGGATCACGTACGTCGGTACGGTGCCCGACCGTCGTCTCGGGCGCGCGCTGGCCGAGTGGCTGGCGCCGGTCGCGCGCCACGGCTGGGCGGACCTGCCGGAGTCGGTCACCGCGACCACCGGCACGGCCGAGGACGGGCGGCGTGTCCACATCGTCCACAACTGGAGCTGGGAGCCCGTGAGCGTCCCGGCCCCTACCGGCCTCACCGACGCGCTGGACGACTCGTCCGTCGCGGCGGGCACGGCGGTGGAACTCGGCCCGTGGGACGTACGGGTCTTCGTCGCCGACGACCTCGACTAGGAGAAACCATGCACAGAAGACGAGCCGCGAGAGCGCTGGGGACCTTGGCCGCGGCGTCCGCGCTGCTGGTGGTGCCCGTGGCCGGTGCGGGGGCGTACAGCCCGACCGGCGGCATCATGTACCAACTCGGCGGCGAGGCCTGTCTGAAGGGGCGGGGCAACTGCGCGGTCTACCCCAAGTCGGCGCAGCTGCCCAGCGGGAGACTGGTCGCGTCGTTCGAGAAGTCCACCGTCGTCACGTCGACGGGCAGCGCCGACCGGCAGACCCTGCCGGTGTACAAGAGCGACGACGACGGAACGACCTGGCAGCCACTGGCCGAGGTGAAGGCGCCGGCGTATCTGTCGAAGGACCCCCGCTACGCGAAGTACACGAGCAACTGGACCAACCCGTTCCTGTACGTACTGCCGCAACGCGTCGGGAAGTTGGCGGCCGGCACGCTGCTGCTGGCGAGTGTCGTCTCGGGCGACGACGCGTACTACAAGGAGCACAAGGCGGCCGATCCGGCCTGGACGCCGTCCAACGACGGCGACCGCGCGGACATGGCCATCGCGCTGTACTCCAGCACCGACGACGGCAGGACCTGGAAGGTGGTCAACGTCGTCGCGACCGGCGGCTGGCAGGGCGGCAGCGCGGGCGCGGTGGGGCAGAACATCGCGAACGCCAACACGCACCGGCAGGTGGACCCCCTCTGGGAGCCGTACCTGATGGTCCACAAGGGCAAGCTGGTCTGCTACTACTCCGACGAGAACGACTACCTCGGCTTCGACCCGGTCACCGGCGTCCCGAAGCTCGACCCGGCGAACGACACCGCCGAGGACTCGCACGGGCAGATCCTGGTCCACAGGACCTGGGACGGCCGCAGCGCCAAGTGGAGCGCCCCGGTCGTCGACATCGCCGGGTCGACCCAGGACATGGGCGGCGGGAAGACGGAGATCGGCGGCGGCCGGCCGGGCATGACGAACCTCGTCCCGACGGCGGACGGCAAGTGGCTGCTCACCTACGAGTACTGGGGCGGCGGGGCCAACACCCGCTACCGCGTCGCGAGCGACCCGCTGAAGTTCTTCCGGGGCTCCCCCACCGGCATGGGTGTCGACGCGCTGCCGGTGGTCGCCGGCTCCCGCCCGCTCGCGCAGGGCGGCAGCCCGGTGCTCATCCGCCTGCCCGACGGTCGCCTGGTCTACAACGCCGCCGGGAGCGGTGACGTCTGGGTCAACGACAGCGGGCGCGCCGACGGTGTGTGGACGCAGTACCAGACCACGTCGCGGGCGGGGTACAGCCGCAACCTCCAGTACGTGGAGGACACCGGCCGGGTCGTGATCCTCAACAACCAGGGCACGTCGACGATCGCGTTCGCCGAGGTCGATCTCGGTGGATCGGCCGGAACCTACAGGAAGTTGGTGAACCGGAAAACCGGCCAGGTCATCGGTACCGGCAACAACACCACCGACGCGAACATCGGCAACGGGGACGTTCCCGACGTGGTGCTGGAGGACGCGGGGGCCGCGGCGGATCCGGACACCCAGTACTGGCACGTCGTGACCAAGGCCGACGGGGGTGTGACGCTGCTCAACAAGTCGGGCGGCCGGGCGGCGTCCGTGTGGACCGGCAACGCGACGGTCGGGCAGCGGATCGGGCAGTGGGTGGACGACAGCGCCACGGGCACCTGGGACGTCGTCAGGACCGGCGACGGTCACATCAGGCTGCGGTCGGCGAAGAACAAGGACCTCTACCTGACCGGTGGTTCGGCAGGGGCGCCGCTCACCCTGCAGAACGCGTCCACGGACGGTTCACAGGACTGGAAGCCGGTCCGGTAGGGACCGTCGGAGCAGGTGTTCCTGGGCCTCGGCGCGCGGAGGGAGTCGTTCTTCCCGCTGACGCGCGCCGAGGCCCAGGAGATCGAGGTCCGCAACGCCGTCACGCAACAGGTTGAGTACGCCGTCGACGGGCGGGTGCTGTCCTCCTTGGATCCCGGGCTCCCCGCCTACGACGACAAAGTCGACCCGGCGGCCTTCGTCAGGCCTCTCCCAACCACCCCTGGACCACGGTGAAATCCGCGGCGGTCATCCCCACCTCGGGTTCGACACGGTGCAGGAGGGCCCGCCCCGGGTGGTGCCGTGCCACCCAGGCGCGGTCGAGAGCGGTGATCTCGTCGTCGACCCAGACGAACGGGCGCCCGGCGGCGGTACGGACGAGGGCGCGGGTCTTCCAGTGCAGCAGATCCGCCCGGTCCTCCTCGGGTGCTTCGGGTAGGTCCACGACCGGCCACCGCGGCAGGCCGAGCAGCGGGGCGATCACCTCGTTGGCGTCGTCCATCCACGCGGTGGCCCACATCGGTTCGCAGGTCAGCCGCAGCAGGCGCAGGCCGTGCGCGCGGTCGATCTTCGCCAGCTGAGGGTTCGACGTGTGCTGCCAGGCGACCCACTCCTCGGCGGCCGCGGGGAGCCGTGCGCCGCCGTAGGGCAGAAGGGTGCCGTCGACGTCCAGGAAGAGCAGCGGGCGTGGCGTGTGAGCGGTCATGGTCGCGCTCCGGCCGTGGTGTCGTCGGGGGCCGCGGTGTGGTCGGTCTCCCAGCGGAGCAGGTCTCCCGGCTGGCATTCGAGTACCTCGCAGAGCGCGGCGAGGGTGGTGAAGCGGACGGCCTTGGCGCGGCCGTTCTTGAGCACCGCCAGGTTGGCGGGGGTGATGCCGACGCGTTCCGCGAGTTCGCCCACGGACATCTTCCGCCTGGCCAGCATCACGTCGATGTCGACGGCGATCGGCATCAGATCACCTCGGCCAGCTCGGCCCGCATCCGGGTCGCCTCGATGTCACGGTTGACGGCCTGCGCGAGCAGCATCCGCAGGACGAGGACGATGAGGGCCATCCCCAGCACCGCCAGGCCTACGCCGCCGAGCAGCAGCACGACGCCGGGGGCCACGGCCTCGCCCGGGGCCAGGACCACACCGAGCGCGAACACCAGGAGCGCCGCCGCCACCATCGCGCCGATGACCCCGTGCACGTACCGGAAGGCCGCGTGGGAGAAGACCGTGTCGCGCCGGACCATCGTCACCAGCCGCCACACACAGACGAGGACGACCTGGACGGCCACCACGCCGAGGACCACGATCACCAGCGTCGGCGTGCGGATGTGCGCCACATCCGCGTCGAGCCCTGCCAGATCCGCGGCCAGCAGCGGCACCATCACCGCCTGCACGAACACCGAACCGACGAACAGCCCCACGATCACGGCCCGCAACGCCAGCACCGTCAGCTTCCCCATGGCAGCCCCTTACACCCGTTCACTCGCCGCCCACTCGACCGACGATAGGAATCTATCGAGATTCGATAGAACAGGCAAGGTCGGGACTCGGGACCGCCGGGCTGCGAAACCCTCGTCGGCGGCCCCGCGGGCTGCCCTTTCGACGTCGCGAACTCGCCGGGATGCCCGCCGGACGGGACCTGCGCTCCGGGCTGTCCGAGGGACCGGAAGTCGTCCTCCACATCGGACAGGTCGAGCACGCCGGCGCGCACGGCGCCGTACCGGACGAGCGACCACAGGAAGACGTCCAGGTTGTCGTACCGCGTTTCGGCCTCGATGACCTGCTCCTCGTGGAACCACACCGCGACACGACCGCTGGTGAGGACGACGTAGTAGTTGCCTCCGCCGTCGCAGCCGAGGGACCACACGTCGTCGTCGGAGAGTTCCGTCTCGTAGTCGGAGTCCAGGATCGCCTCGCCGTTCTCCTCGAACTCGAAGGCGTACGACCAGTCCTCGATGTCGAAGAACCGCGCCATGGCTCCCGAGCGGACCCTGCGGTCGAACGCGGCCGGCGCGGTCGCGGCGGCGGGCGGGAGCCTGGTGAGGAACGGGGCGACCGGGCGGGTCGAGGCGGGAACCCCGACGCGCTCCTTGTCGGGGAACCAGCGCGCCAGATCGGCGTCCAGCCCGCTCTCCACATATCCGGTCAACTGATCGACGGTCCAAGGCATACGGGGAGGCTAACCGAGGCTTCGGGGCGGAGAGTGCCTGCTCAGCGAGTTGCGTATGCCTCTACGTACTTCCACCGACCTGCCGCGCCGGGCGTCAGCCGGGTGGCTCCCCGGCCGCCCAGTCACGGATGAGCCGGATCGTGCGGTCGGCCCGCTCCTCGTGCAGGTAGTGGCCGGTGTGGGGCCAGTACTCGACGCGTGAGCCGGGCGCCCGCAGCGTGCCGCGCTCCCACTCGGCGGCCTCCTCGAACGTCCAGACCGTGAGCGCCGGCTGGGATCGGCGGCGCAGATACGTCTCGCTGTGCGGGCGGACCCCCACCGCTCCCGGGTCGGTGTACATGCCCGCGTAGGCCTGGGCGATGACGTGGTCCGGTGTGCCGAGCACCGTGCGGATGTGGGCCGTACGCAGTCCGGGTGGGGCCTGCGGGGAGAAGGCGCCGGCCACGAGGACGGCGGCGGCACGGGCGCCGTGCTCGCGGTACTCGGCGAGGCGGGCGGGGATCAGCGCGGCCTCGGCCTCCCCCGCGCCGTGCGCGGGGTCGAGGGCGATGACCGACCGCACGGCCCCCGGGTGACGGACGGCGAGCAGGTTGACGACCTGGACGCCCATGGAGTGGCCGACGGCGACCACCGGCCCGACGCCCAGGAAGTCGAGCAGCGCGGCGAGGTCCTCCGCCATCTCCGTCGGCGTGTTGCCCTCGTCCGGCACCTCGGAGCGGCCGTGGCCGCGCAGGTCGGGCACGAGGACCCGGAACCGGTCGGCCAGCGCCTCCGCGTGCGGGGACCACTCCCGGCCGTCGCCTCCCCAGCCGTGCACGAGCAGCAGCGCGGGGGCGGCGGTCTCGCGCCCCGGAGGACCGAGGGAGGTGCAGAAGAGGCGGATGCGGCCGAGGTCGAGCAGGGTCATGAGGGGTCGTCCGGTGTGGCGCGGTGGGTGGCGTGCACACGTCCGCGGGGGACGGGCTCGTGGGTCAAGGGGAACTCCGCCGGGTCGAGGTCACGGGGTGAACAGCAGTGTGCCGAACGCCGGGTGGTCGCACTGGTGCGGCGCGCCCTCCGGGCTCCGGTGCGGTCCCCCGTACCGCACCGGAGCCTTCGGTCGGTCCGCCGTCGGTCAGCGGCCCCGGTGGAGGACCAGGGTGCTGAGCGGGCCGAGTTTCGGGCGCTGTCCGGCGCCGATGGTCCGGCCGGTGGCCAGGTCGCGGGCCGGGCCGAAGCGCTGACGGGCGGGGAGGGTGAAGGTCCGGTCGGTGGTGGTGTTCATGGTGATCAGATGGTCGCCGTACTCGCAGAGGTAGAACGGCGCGCGGCCCACGAGCATGGTCTCCACGCCGTCGAAGTGGACGCCGAGGGTCGGGTCGGGGATGTCGTCCGGGACCGGGGCGAGGTGGTACACGTCGCCCTCCTGGGACTGGTGGAGGGTGTCGCCCGGCGGTGGGAAGCCGCCCGGCGGGAGGTGACCGGCGCCGGGGTCGTTGATGGCGTAGTCCCAGAGGATCCAGTCCCGTGCCGTGAACGTCTCGTCGGTGGTGCCGGCGCTGCGCTGACGGACGGTGGCCGAGCGCTGGTCGACGGGGGTGAGGTGGTGGACGCGGGCGTAGTCGTTGACGCCCTGGCGGGACCGCCAGTAGAGGGACGCGAACAGCAGTTCCTCGCCGTTCTTGACGGCCAGGCAGCCGTTCTCCTCGTCGGTGAAGACGAAGTCCTCGTTCCAGGCGGTGGGGATGCGGCCGGGCCGGGCCGCGAGGGCCTGGAAGGTGTCCCAGTCACGGGAGACCAGGCGCAGCGCGGCGAGACCGACGCGGGTCCAGGAGTGGTGGACCAGCAGGTCGAGCTGTCGGTGGAACTGGCCGTCGGCCACCATCTCCTGGGTCCAGCCGACGATGTCGGGGTCCTTGAAGACCCGTACGTGGACAAGACCGAGGCGGCCGCGCTCGGCGCGCGCTCCCTGCCGCTCGACGAACTGCTGCGCACCAGCGACATCGTCAGCGTACACGCGCCCGACACCCCGGAGACCCGCCGGATGCTCGACCGGGAACGGCTGGCGCTGATCCCCGCGGGCGGCACACTGATCAACACCTCGCGCGGGGCCCTGGTGGATCCCGAGGCCCTCACCGACGAGCTGGTCGCCGGCCGCATCAGCGCCGTGCTCGACGTGACCGAACCGGAACCGCTGCCCGCGCACTCCCCCCTCCACCGCCTGCCCAACGTCTTCCTCACGCCGCACATCGCGGGCTCCCTGGGCAACGAACTGGCCCGCCTCGGCGGCACCGTCGTGGAGGAACTGGAACGGCTCGCGCAGGGCCTGCCGCCCCTGCACGGCGTCCGTCGCGGGGAGCTGGCGATCAGCGCCTGAACGGGTCCGCGCCACTTCCACTGCCGTGGTGACCCGTCGGGGTCGGGTCGTCGAGCGCGGCACCGGACGGCTCACGCAGCACAGCCCGACAGCGATGATGAGGGGCATGACCACGGACCCCGAAGACCGCTACCTCCTGGACAACCAGCAGTCCGAGGCCGGCGAGCGCTTCGACGCGCTCGCCGCTCTCTTCGACGCCTCCACCTTCCGTCATCTCGACGATCTCGGGGTCGCGGCGGGCTGGCGCTGCTGGGAGGTGGGGGCCGGGGGCTCGTCGGTGGTCCGGGGCCTGGCCGAGCGTGTCGGACCCGAGGGACACGTGCTCGCGACGGACATCGACACGTCGTGGCTGGCCGACGCGGCGGCGCCGCAGGTGGAGACCCGGCGCCACGACGTCGCCGCCGACGAGCCGCCGACCGGCCCCTTCGACCTGGTCCACGCCCGGCTGGTGCTCGTCCACGTCGCCGACCGCGAGCGGGCCCTGCGGGTGATGGTGGACTCGCTGCGCCCCGGCGGCCGGCTCCTGCTGGAGGACGCCGACCCGGCGCTCCAACCCCTGATCTGCCCGGACGAGTCCGGCCCCGCGCAGCGTCTTGCGAACAAGCTCCGGCACGGCTTCCGCGCGCTCCTGGCGGAGCGGGGCGCGGACCTCTCCTACGGCCGCCGCCTGCCCCGTCTGCTGCGCGAGGCGGGGCTCGTCGACGTCCGGGCGGACGCGTACTTCCCCGTCGGCGGCCCGGCCTGTGCCGCGTTGGAGGCGGCCACCGTGCGACAGATCCGCGACCAGCTGGTGGCCAGGGGCCTTGCGACACCGACGGAGATCGACGCCCATCTCGCCGCCGTCGCCTCGGGCGACCTGGACCTGGCGGCCTCCCCGATGGTCTCGGCGTGGGGACGCAAGCCCGACCCCGGGGGCGACCGGTAGGCCGGCCGGGGTGGCACGCGTGGCGCCGTCCCGGGACGGCGCCACGCGGGTCCGGGCCACCCGGGCCACCCGGCCGTCCGAGCCGTCCGGGCCGTCGGACGTCGGCACCGGCCGTCCCTGGGTATCAGCACCCGCGAAGTTGAGTACGCGCACTCAAGATCCGGTGCCGCGGTCGCCCCGACGATGGGGGTCTTCCTCGTCGAGATCGGGAGAGACCCCATGTTCAGCCGCCTCGCCGACGTCCTGGTGCCCGCCGTCGGACGTCTCACGGTGACCACCGATGCCGGATCCGTCTGCGCACCGGGCAGCATCGTCGTCGCGAACCACACCTCGCTCGCCGACCCCGCGATCGTGCTCGCCGCGCTGCACCGCCTCGGCATCCAGCCCGTCGCCATGGGCGCCGCCGGGCTGTGGCGGATCCCGCTGCTGGGCCGTGCGCTCACTCGCGAGGGGTACATCCCGGTGTACCGGAAGGACCCACGCGCCGCCGACGCCCTCGACCTCGCCGCCGCCGCGCTGGCGGAGGGCAGGACGGTCCTCATCTACGCCGAGGGCGGGATCCCGGTCCGCAAGGACGCCGCCGAAGCCGCGCCCGGGGAGTTCCGCAGCGGCCTGACGCGGCTCGCGGCACGCACCGGGGCGCCGGTCGTCCCGGTCGGGCAGGCCGGGGCCCGCCGGGTCACCTCGGGCAGTACGGTCAAGCAGCTGGCGGGACTGTTCACCGCGCCCCTGCGCCGCCCCGCGCTCCACGTCCACGTCGGGGCGCCGCTCTGCCTCACCGCCGACCACACCGCGAACACCCGGCAGGCGCACGCGGCGGTGACCGCCGCGTGGCGCACGGCCGCGGCCCGCCTCGGCGAACCGGCCGCGCTCGCCGCATGACCCCCCGGCCAAGGACCGGGGGAACGGGCCGGAAACGCGGTGGCCGTCCGGTTCCGTACGTTGTTACGCTCGTCGCATGATTCACGTTCTCTACCTCTGACCGGGCCCCGGGCTCCGCTCCTCACGCGTGTGACGAGCCGGGAGCCACGAGTTCGCCCGCGACCCCCGCGCCCTGTCGGGCCGGGTCGTTCGTCAGAGTCGGTGCGCTCCCCCGGTGGTTCCAGGGGTGACGTGTGCCTCCTTCCGGAGGAAGAGAACGTGACTGTCCTTACCCTGCCTGCCCGCGACCGGGCCCAGTTGACCTGTACCGGTGTCCGCGTCGACCGTGGCGGGCGCCCCGTGCTGCACGACGTGGAGATGAAGGTGTCCCCGGGGACGCGCTGGGGCGTGGTCGGCGAGAACGGACGTGGCAAGTCGACCCTGTTGCACGTCCTGGCCGGTGCCCTGGCCCCCGACGAGGGGGAGGTCCACCGGGTCGGCACCCTGGCCCTCGCCGAGCAGGAGATGCCCGCCGAGGACGGGCGCACGGTCGGCGACGTCGTCGACGAGCACCTCGCCGACGCCCGTGCCGCACTGCGACAACTGGAGGCGACCACCTCGGCGTTGGCCGAGGGACGGCCCGGCGCGGAGGACGCGTACACCGACGCGCTGGAGACGGCACAGGCGCTGGACGCCTGGGACGCCGACCGCCGGGTCGACGTCGCCCTCGCCGGGCTCGGCGCCGTCGGTGACCGGACCCGCCCGCTCACCACGCTCTCCGTCGGTCAGCGCCATCGCGTCCGGCTGGCGTGTCTGCTGGGTGCCGAGTACGACTTCCTGTTGCTCGACGAGCCCACCAACCACCTCGATCTGGCGGGGCTGGAGTACCTGACCGCCATGCTGCGCGCCCACGCCGGGGGTGTGGTCGTCGTCAGCCACGACCGGGCGCTGCTGTCCGACACGGCCACCACGATCCTCGACCTCGACCCCGCACGGGACGGACGGCCACGCGTCCACGGCGGCGGATACGCCGGCTACCGCGAGGGCCGGGAGGCCGAACTGGCCCGGTGGGAGGCGGAGTACGAGCAGCAGCAGACCGAACAGGTCCGCCTCCGGAAGGCGTTGTCGGAGGCACGGAACCGGCTGATCACCGGCTGGCGCCCGGACAAGGGCACCGGCAAGCACCAGCGCGCCACCCGGGCCGGCGCGCTGGCCCGCTCCGTGCACCGGCGCCAGGACGACCTGGAGCGCCACCAGGTCACCGCGCCCGTACCACCACGGCGTTTCCACATGCCCGAACTCCCCGCCCGTACCGGCGTCCTGCTGCTGCGCGCCCACGAGGTGAGCGTCCGGGGCAGGCTGCGCCGGCCGACGACCCTGGAGGTGGCGTCCGGCGACCGGCTGACCGTCACCGGGGCGAACGGCGCGGGCAAGTCCACGCTCCTGTCGGTCCTCGCCGGGCAGGTCACCCCGACCACGGGCAGGGTGCACCAGGCGCGCACCGTACGGCTGCGCCTCCTGGGACAGGAGTCACCGCACGCCACCCGGCGGCGGGCCCGTGACCTGTACGAGGCGCACACCGCTCGGCTGGTGACCACCGGTGTCCTCGCCGAGGGCGAGGTGGTGGGGCTCGGAGAGCTGGGTCTGCTCACCTCGCATGAGGCCGAGAAGCCGGTGGCCGACCTGTCCACAGGGCAGCAACGCCGTCTCGACCTGGCCCTGACGCTGGCCGCGCGGCCGCATGTCCTGCTGCTGGACGAGCCGACCAACCACCTGTCCATCGTCCTGGTCGACGAACTCACCGAGGCCCTGCGCATCACGGACGCGGCCGTCGTCGTCGCCACGCACGACCGGCAGCTGCGGCGCGACATCCACGGCTGGCCCCGGCTGGCGCTCTCCGCACACCAGGGGGCCGACGGCCACGTGCCCTCCTGACCAGGCCGGGCGCGGCAGGGACGGCCTGCCACGCCCTCACCACCACCGGTGGCGGTCCCCGGCGACACGCCGGTCACCGAGCGGCTGCACCGCACGGGCGTTGCCCCTGGGGAAGACCTTCCGGTAGTGGGCTAGCGCGGTGGCGGAGGCCTGGACCGGGTGGGTCAGCAGGATCCAGCGCACTCCGGGGGTGTAGGGGCAGACCGTGGTGGAGCCGAGATAACGGTACGACTCGGTGCAGGACGGCAGCAGGGCGTCGAGTTCGACGCCGGGGACCTCCCAGGTTTCCGCTGAGCGGCGGGCCGAGGTGACCAGGCGGTCGAGGGAGCCGTTGGCCTGGCCCGGGTGCACGAGGACGCCGACGACCGCGAACCCGCTGTCCTCCCCCACTGGGGCCGCGCCGGCGCCGTCGGGCAGCCGCCGGTACTTCATGTGCTGCTCCATCGGGAACGCCACGCCTCCGACGGTGTGTTCGGACGGCGTGTGCCAGTGCACGTCGACCAGCTCGTAGCGGTCGGCGCCCACCCGCACCAGGCACTCCTCGCCGGGTGGCGGCACGGCCTTCACGGTCCCCTCGTCGTCCCGTACGCAGTCGGGACGGCCGGTCCGCGCGAGGCCGGTTTCCGGCCGATGGGTCTCGGGCTGATGGGACCCTGGCCGATGAGGATCGGGGCGAGTCTCGGGACAATGGCTGTCGGGCCGATGATTGTCGGGTTGATGGTTGTCGGGGTCGTCGAAGTGGAGTTCCAGGTCGAGCGCCGTCGGGTGGGCGAACCGTAGCGGGGGCAGCGCGGAGAGGTCGACGTCCTGCGGCCGGATGTCGACCGGGCTCTGCTTCCCGTGCGAACGGCAGACGGCGGACGACGCGGGCGCGGTCTGGGTCATGGGCGAACACCTTCGGCTGGGGCGGGAGTTGCGGACCGGACGCACCGCATCCCTCCCCCGCCGCCGCGCCGGAACGCACAGGCTCACCCGGACCGGTGAACGGGCCGGCACCGGCTTGACGTCACGCAGGACGCGGACTCCCGTGACGACCCCGCGGGTCCCCGTCAGGTGCGGGCGTCCTCGGTCGGCGAAGGCACAGCACACGGACGCAGGACCATGAGCGGGCCTTCCACGGACGCCACCATGGCGAAGCGGAACCGGTCGAGTTCCAGACAGAGCGCGACGTCGTCGGGATGGACCCCTTGGCGCACGCCCTCCGTCAGCTCGGCCGCGGCTCGCGACCCGGCGGCGCGGCGGAGGTACTCGGCGGCGTCCGTCCCCGGGCCGGCCTCGGCCTCCACGGCTCGCCGGGCGATGTACTGGGCACAGGCCAGATCCTCGTCGGCCCGCCCGTCCTCGCCGGTGACCACGAAGGTGACGCTCTCGCCACCGCGCGTCCGCAGGACCCGTGCCGTCGCCTCGGCCACGACGAAGCCGGCGCACAGCACCAGCGAGGCGTCCTTCACGGCGAGCGCGCCCACTGTCCCCGCCGTGGTCTTCTGGACGACGGTCCGTCCGCCGAGATCCATGGACCGCAGCAGCCCCGGCGAGTTGACGGCGTCGAACCCGGGCGCGGGCGGACCGTCCTTGAGCGCCACCCAGTCCGGATGTCGGGCCTTGAGCGCCGACGCGTCGTCCAGCGACTCGGCGAGAACGATCTTCTCCGCGCCCTGGGCGAAGGCCCAGGCGGCCACGGTGTAAGCACGCATGACGTCGATGACGACCGCGACGGACGGGGCTTCCAGCAGCTCGGGGATACCGAGAAAACGAGCGTTCATCCTGATCATGTTCGTCCACATCGAGCTCAAGGCGATCAGAGAGTGACGGACGCCACAGCGAGGGACACGGAACACATGACCGGCCGGACGCCGCTCGCGCCCCTCGCGTCTCTCGCGCCCCTCGCGTCTCTCGCGCCCCTCGCGTCTCTCGCGCCCCTCGCGTCTCTCGCGTCTCTCATGCCTCTCACGTCCGCAGGACGACAGTGCCCGCAGCGCGGCGGTGGCGCCCGCGCCGTCGGTCTCGTCCCGCACCGTCACGTGGATCGGCGCCATCGGCGGGCACGGCTTGTGCGGCGCGAGATCCGTCTGATCAAGTGCCCGGAGCGGCAGGCCCGGACCAGGACCCGGGCCAGGACCCACAGGGGGAGACATGAGGGTGTCGGAGTGCGTCGGGGACTCGTTGGAGGGCCGAGGCGGGCGGGACGGGGATCCGTGGCAGGGCGTGGACCGGGCGGGACTGGCGCGAGCCGTGGGCGAGCAGGCCCGGCGCGCGGTGCCCGGGGTGGACGACATGGCGTCGTACCTCGCGGCTCAGGTGGCGGACGTGTCGCACCGCGAGGTGGTGGGGCCGCTCCTCGACGGTGGTGGAGCCAGTGGGGCCGTGGTGCGCCGGGGCGTGGTCCTCGCCTCGTGGGGCGATCCGGCGCGTACGGAGATGGCGTACAGCGCGACCAAGAGCGTGCTGTCGCTGGTGGCGGGCGTCGCCTTCGACGACGGCCTGTTGCGGCTGGACGAGCCGGTCGCCGACTCGGTTTCGCTGCCCCAGTTCGCCGACTCCCACGGCCGTGCGGTCACGTGGCGGCATCTGCTCGACCAGACCAGTCAGTGGGAGGGCGAGCTGTGGGGCAAACCGACGCGTGTCGACGCCCAGAGCACCCGTGAGGGCACCGAGTCGGCGGGCGGTCCGCCCGGCGCGGGCTGGGCCTACAACGACGTCCGGGTGAACCTCACCGCGCTCGCGCTCACGGTCCTGACGGGCCGCTCCCTGCCGGACGTCCTGCGCGACCGGATCATGACGCCGATCGGCGCGTCGGACGACTGGTCGTGGCACGGGTACGACACCTCCGAGGCCGACATCGACGGCGTACGGGTGCCCGTGGTGTCCGGTGGCGCGCACTGGGGCGGCGGCCTGTGGATCAGCGCCCTCGACCTGGCCCGCGTCGGTCAACTCTGTCTGCGGGGCGGGGTATGGGGCGGGCGGCGGGTCGTCTCGCGGCGGTGGATCGAGGAGTTGTGGACGCCCTGCCGGGTCAAGCCGAACTACGGCCTGTCCTGGTGGCTGAACGACGACCGCACGGTCTGGCCGTCGGCGCCCGCCACCGGACGCTGCGCCCGGGGCAACGGCGGCAACCACCTGTTGTGGGTCGACCCGGCGCGTGATCTGGTGATCAGCTCCCGCTGGGGCGCGGAGGTCGAGACGCTGCTGGCGCGAGTGTCGCGGGCGGTGGCACCCGGCGGGTGAGCTGCGGCGCTGCTCTTAATTCGGTGGGCCCGGGGCCTCTCCTCACGTGACAATCAGGGGCCATCAAGGGGAGGAACACATGAGCCAGGCACACCTGACTCTTCATGCGCTGCTGCCGCCGGAGGAGCTCGCGGCGGCGCTCGAAGCGGGGCACGTCACGCGCAAGTCGCACCCGGAACTGCCGCTGTCCATCTACACGTACACGAGGACGTGTCAGTACGAGCGGGTGTGGAACCGTGTGACCACGCGCTGCCGGGGGTTGGTGGCCGACGACGCCACCGGGGAGATCGTCGCGCTGCCGCTGCCGAAGTTCTTCAACGTCGGTGAGCACGAGTCCGGTCAGCCCTACGCCCCGAGCCTCCCCGACGAGCCGTTCGAGGTGTACGACAAGGTCGACGGCAGCCTGGCGGTGGTGTTCCACTACGCGGGCCGGTGGCGGGTCGCGTCCAAGGGGTCGTTCGTGAGCGTGCAGGCCACGTGGGCGCAGCGGCTGCTCGACGCGAAGGACACCTCCGGTCTCGTGCCCGGGGTGACCTACCTGGCCGAGATCCTGTACCCGGAGAACCGGATCGTCGTCGACTACGGCGACCGCCGGGACGTGGTGCTGCTGGCCGCGTTCGCCAAGGACGGCACCGAAGTCGCCCTGGCGGAGGCCGCCGTGGGATGGCGGGGCATCGGCTCGGTCGTCACCGTCCGGCCCGCCGTGCCGCTCGCCGAGCTGCTGGCGATGACGGAGGGCAACCGGCTGCCCGGCGGCCTCGCCGCCACGGGCACCGACGCGGAGGGCTTCGTGCTGCGCTTCGCCTCGGGGGTACGGGCCAAGGCGAAGTTCGCGGAGTACGTCCGGCTGCACAAGGTGCTGACCGGTGTGACCGAGCGGGACATCTGGCGCGGTCACGGCATCCAGCGGTTCGCGGGGCTGCCCGCCAAGCAGGTGGCGCAGGCGCTGAACTGCTCGGCCGAGGACGTCGTCGCGTCCGGCGGCCGGCCGCTGGACGCGCTGCTGGAGCAGGTGCCCGACGAGTTCGACGCCTGGGTGCGCGGGGTCGTCGCGGGCGTCGACAAACAGGTCGAGGACCGGGAGCGGGCCATCGACGAGGCGTTCCGTTCGCTCGCCCATCTCACGGGCGACCGGGGCGCGTTCGCCCGCGCGGTGCGCGAACTGCCCGACGCGGCCGTGCGCCCCGCCATGTTCCAGCGCCTGGACGGGCGTTCGACCGTGCTCGTGACGTACCGGTCCACCCGGCCGGAGGCGTCCGACCCCTTCAAGAACGACGAGGAGAACTGATCGTGCCCGTGGTACACGTCATGACGGGGCTGCCCGCCTCGGGGAAGACGACGGCCGCGCGCCGACTGCAGGCGGAGTCCGAGGGTCGGATGCGCCGCGTCAACCTCGACGATCTGCGCCAGATGCTCGACATCCCGCTGCCCGAGGGGGCCGAGCGCCGGTCGTACGCGCACGAGCAGACCGTGCTGGCGATCCAGGACGCGGCCGTACGGGCGGCCGTCGACGGCGGCTTCGACGTCGTCGTGGACAACACGCACATGACCCCGCACATCCCGAAGCGGCTGAAGGCGGCCGTGGCGGGGCTGGCCACGTTCGTCGTGCACGACTTCACCGACGTACCGGTGGAGGAGTGCCTGCGGCGGGACGCGGCGCGGGAGCGGCCGGTCGGTGAGGAGATCATCCGGATCCTCGCCGACAAGCACGCCAAGTCCCGCAGGGGTGGCTGGCGGCTCACGGCGGAGTGGCTGAACGACGAGCCCGCCGTCGAGCCGTACACCGCCGACCCGGCGCTGCCGTCTGCGGTCATGTGCGACATCGACGGCACGCTCGCCCTACGCGGCGACCGGGGCGCGTACGACTTCACGCGCTGCGAGGAGGACCTGCTCAACGTGTCGGTGCGCGGCGCGCTGCGCTCCTTCCGCAGCGCCGACGGCGATGTGATCGTCCTGCTCTCCGGGCGCGGTGAGGAGCACCGGAGCCGGACGGAGGCGTGGCTGCGCGCGCACGAGGTGCCGTACGACGAGCTGTGGATGCGGGCGGCCGGCGATCAGCGTCGCGACGACGTGGTGAAGGCGGAGCTCTTCGACCGGCATGTGCGGCACCGCTTCGCCGTACGGGTCTCCCTCGACGACCGCGACCGGGTCGTCGCGGTGTGGCGGCGGATGGGGCTGCCGACCTGGCAGGTGAACTACGGCAACTTCTAGCCGCCGGGGCAGAACACCTAGATCGCGCAGGCCCGGACGAACGCGTCGGCCAGTTCGGCGGGGCGGGTGAAGAGGGCCTCGTGGCTGCCGGGGGTCTCGATCATCAGGGGGTTCTTCAGTCGCTGGGGGAAGCGCTCGGCCCAGTGCCACTCGCCGGGGAGGGAGAGGTCCTCGGCGGACAGGACGTAGGCGGTGGGTATGTCGAGGGCCTGGAAGGCGCTGGTGTCGGGCTTCTCCGTGAACGTGCCGAGCGGCTGCGGCACGAGCAGGGAATGGACGATCCGCTGGGTCTCGTCGTCGGCGTCCTGCATGAACGCCTGCTGGAACACCTCGAACGGGAACGTCACCCCGTTGTTGCCGGAGGCGGCGGCCACGGCGCGGAACATCTCGCCGTAGTGCGGCGGGCACGCGTCGATCAGCGACTCGCCGTCGTTCGGCACGAACGCGCTCCAGAAGACCAGCCGCCGCAGTCGGAAGGCGAGCCGGGGCGCCGCGCCCACCAGCACGAACCCGCCCCAGCTGTGGCCGACCAGCGTGACGTCCTCCAGACCGGCCTGCTCGACGTACTCCACGAGGCTGTTCACACAGTCGGTCAGGGTCACATCGGTCGGGTCGTCGTTCTCCCCCAGCCCGGCCAGTGTGGGGGTGTGCACCTGGTGCCCGGCGGCCCGCAGTTCGTTCGCGACGGGGCGCCAGGCCCAGCCGCCGTGGCAGGCGCCGGTCACCAGGACGAAGGTCTCGCTCATATCGATCTCCTTTGATCGAGCAGTCGTCAATCGAGGGGTCACAAGCAGTGGGAGGTGAGGGTCGCAACCAGCTGGAGGTGAGGGGTCACAACCAGTTCGGGAGGTCAGGGAGTTCACCGGTGACCCGCAGGTCTTCGGAGCCGCCCCGGCCGGTGAGCCAGGCGGCGAGAGCATGCGGGGGTCCGGAGACCGTGGCACCGACAGGGCGGGCGCCCAGCGCGACGGTGCCGTGTCCGTCCGCGCTCAACTCGACGCCGGTTCCGAGCTCGACGCGTGCCGTCATCCACCCGGCCACATCGCCCACGAGGGCCCAGGCCAGGTCGGGCGGCAGTACGTCCATGCCGACGCCGACCCGCAGATCGACCAGGTGGATCCAGACCTCGCGGGCCCGCAGCCACGGCACCTCGGACGCCGGGATCTGTCGGCCCGTCCCGCTGGTGACGGTGGCCGACCAGTCGTCGTCCGACAGCGCCTCGGCGGCTTTCCGGAAGCGCTCGGCGGATTCCCGTACATCCGCTTGCTGCTCGCCGAGCGGGCGACCGGCGCCGGCCTCGATGTCCGTGGCGCGCTGGTCCGGCGAGGCGTACATGGGGGTGGGGATTCCCGTACGGGCCCAGGTCAGCAGGTTGACCAGGGCGTCGGCGTTGCGGGCGAGGTGGGTGAGGAGGTGGCCGCGGGTCCAGCCCGGGAGAGCGGACGGTTCGGTGACGGCGTGCGGCGGCAGTGCGTCGACCGCCCGCTGGAGCCGGACCTGACCGTCCGCGACCCATTCGAGGACCTTCACGCCTTGTCCTCGACGACCGTGTTCACGCACTCCCCCATGCCCTCGACGACGGTACGGACGACCTGGCCCGGCTTCAGGAACACCTTCGGATCGCGGGCCGCGCCCACGCCGCCCGGGGTGCCGGTGAGGATGAGGTCGCCCGGCTCCAGGGTCGTGAACGTGCTGATGTACGCGGCGATGTCCGCGGGGGTGAAGAGCAGGTCGGAGGTGCGGGAGCGCTGCATGACCTCGCCGTCGACCTCCAGGCGGATCTCCAGGTCGGCCGCGTCGTCGATCTCGTCGCCGGTGACCAGCCAGGGACCGGCCGGGGTGCTGGCCTCCCACGCCTTGCCCTGGAGCCACTGCGGGGTGCGCCACTGCCAGTCCCGCATGGAGATGTCGTTGACGACGGTGTAGCCGGCGATCGCGGCGGCCGCCTCCTCCTTGGTGGCCCGGCGGGGCAGCCGGGAGCCGATGACGAAGCCGAGTTCGGCCTCCCAGTCCAGTTCCTCGGTCTCGCCCGGGTGGACGATGTCGTCGCGGGCGCCGAGCAGGCAGTTGGCGAACTTGGCGAAGAGGGCGGGGTGCGAGGGCATCTCGCGGCCCATCTCCGCTATGTGGGTGCGGTAGTTGTGGCCCACGCAGAAGATCTTCGCGGAGGTCGTGACGACCGGGGCGAGGTCGAGGGCGGCCACGTCGTGCGTGAGGCCGTCGGCGGCGGCCGCGTCCGTACGCCAGTCGGGGCGGCGCAGCAGGGTGGCGACGTCGGGTGCGCCGACCTCCACGGCCCGGTCGCCGTCGAGGCGGACGGCCGCCGTGCCGTCGGCGGTGCGGATGGTGGCGAGCTTCATGAGGTCGTGCTCCCGGTCGTTTCGGTGCGGGTGGTCGTCTCGGTGCGGGTGGTCGTCTCGGTGCGGGCGGTCGTTTCCGTGCGGGCGAGGTCGAGCGCCTCGTAGAGGGGCGCGTCGTTGAAGGTGAACAGGTCGAGCCGGGTGTCGGCGGCGATGGTCAGGGCGCACCAGGAGGGGACGGCGATCAGGTCGCCGGCGGCCACCTCGATCACCCGGTCGTCGAGGGTGACCGTGCCGCTGCCGCGGAAGACCTGCCAGACCGAGGAGCCGACGGTGCGGCGGGTGGCGGTGATGGTGCCGGGCCGCAGCCGGTGCATCTCGGTGCGCAGGCTGGCGAGGGCGTCGCGGCCGGTGGCGGGGTTGGTGAAGCGGATGCCCGCGTGGCCGGGCTCGATGACACCGGGGTGTCCTTCGTCCTCCAGCTCCAGCTGGGCGGTGAGGGCGTCGTCGGTGTCGGCCCAACGGTAGGCCATCAGTGGGGAGTTGGGGCCTTCGGGGGCGGCTATCGGACGCAGTCCGGGGTGACCCCAGAGCCGTTCGTTGCGCGAGCGGGAGGGGGTGGACCGGTCGGACACGCCGTCCTCGCCGAACTCGAAGAACCCGGCGTCGAGTCGGTGGACGAGCGGGATGTCGAGGCCGTCGAGCCAGACCATGGGCTCGTCGCCGACGTGGTGGTGGCCGTGCCAGTGCAGGGACGGGGTGAGGAGGAGGTCGCCGGGGCGCATCTCGACCGCGTCGCCGTTGACGACCGTCCACACTCCCTCGCCCTCCAGGATGAACCGGAAGGCGCCCTGCGAGTGCCGGTGTGCGGGGGCGACCTCGCGCGGGCCCAGGTACTGGATCGCCGCCCAGAGGTTGGGCGTCGCGTACGGCCGTCCGGGCAGGCCCGGGTTGGCGAGCGCGATCGCCCGGCGCTCACCGCCACGCCCGACGGGCACCAGGTCGCCGGACCGGCGGGCGAGCGGCAGCAGGGTGTCCCACTGCCAGACGTGCGGTACGGCCTCGGGCTGCGGGGTCAGCGGCATCAGGTTGCCGATCTCCGTCCACAGCGGGATGAGCCCGGCGGCCGCGAAGCCGTCGTACAGCTTCCGCAGGTCGGGGTCGGTCTCGTCCGGGGCGATGACGGAGACGCTGGTCACCGGGTCAGTGGTCATCGGGGGTTCCTTCGGCGTCGAGGCGGCGCGCGATATCGGCGCGCAGGGCCTTCTTGTCGATCTTTCCGACCTTGGTGGCGATGAGTTCGGGGACGGTCACCAGCCGGTCCGGGAACTTGAAGCGGGCGGTGCCCGCGCGCTCCATGACGTGGTGGACGTCGTCGAGGGTGACGGTGTGCCCGGGTTCCGGGACGACGTAGAGGCAGACCCGCTCGCCGAGCCGGTCGTCGGGCATGGCCACGGCGGCGGCGCGGGCGACGCCCGGGGTCTGGTACGCGAAGTTCTCGATCTCCTCGGCGGAGATGTTCTCCCCACCCCGGATGATCATGTCCTTGTCGCGTCCCTCGACGACGAGGTTGCCGTCGGGCCGCAGCCGCACGATGTCGCCGGTGCGGTACCAGCCGTCCTCGGTGAACGCGCGGGCGTTCTGCTCCTCGGCCCGGTAGTAGCCGCGCGGGGTGTACGGCCCCCGGGTCAGCAGCACACCAGGACTGCCGTCCGGGACCGGGTCGCCCAGCTCGTCCACGACGAGAAGCTCGTCGTCGTCGCACATGGGGCGCCCCTGCGTCGTGCAGATGACGTCCTCGGAGTCGTCGAAGCGTGTGTAGTTGAGGAGGCCCTCGGCCATACCGAACACCTGCTGGAGCGTGCAGCCCAGTTCGGGGCGGACGCGGCGGGCGACATGGTCGGCGAGGCGGGAGCCGCCGACCTGGAGGAGGCGCAGCGAACTCAGGTCGTGCGCCGGGTGTTCGCGGTGGTGATCCAGCCAGCGCTGGGCGATGGCCGGCACCAGCGCGCTCACGGTGACACCCTCACGCTCGACGATAGGGAACGCCTTGTCCGGGTTGGGCGAACCGAGGACGACCCGCCCGCCGTGCAGCAGCGTGCCGAGCAGACCCGGGCAGGCGAGGGGGAAGTTGTGTCCGAGGGGCAGGGCGGCGAAGTAGACCGTGTCGGGGCCGAGTTCGCAGACCTCGGCGCTGCGGCGGGCGTTGTAGAGGTAGTCGTCGTGGGTGCGGGCGATGAGCTTGGGCAGTCCGGTGGTGCCGCCGGAGAGCAGGAACACGGCGATGGAGCGGCTGTCGGGCCGGTACGCGTCGACTTCGTGCCGGGCGCCTGGTGCGGCGGGCTCGGCGCACAACTCCCGCAGATCCACGGCACTGTCGCCGACCTTGTCGCCGAGGACCAGGACATGAGCGAGAGTTGCCGAGGAGTCGGCGATCTCGAACGCCATCGACTTATGGTCATGGTCCTTGAGGACGTCCGGGACCGCGATGCCCACGGCCTCGCTGTGCTCGACGAGATGGCCGATCTCGTGTCTGCGGTGGCCGGGCAGCGCCATGACGGGGATGACGCCGAGACGCAGGCAGGCGTACGTGAGGATCGCGAACTCGACCGTGTTGGGCAGCTGCACCACGATCCGGTCGTCCGGGCGGAGGCCCAGCGCGGCCAGGCGCAGCGCCGCGGCGTCCGCCCGCTCGGCGAGTTGCCGGTACGTCAGCCTGCGGTCGCCGTCGACGACGGCGATCGCGTCGGGGGTCGCGTCGGCGGAGGCGTGCAGCCGGTCGCCGAGGGCGATGCCCTCCCAGTAGCCCTTCGCGGTGTAGCGCTCGGCGTACTCCGTCGGCCAGGGCACAGCTCCGTCGCTGCTAGGCCTGGGCATGGTCACTCTCCTCAGTGGGCACGATCACGGCGTCCAGGGCGATCAGCCCGTCGGCGGTGAGCCGCAGCGGGTTGATCTCGATCTCGGCGGTCTCCGGGCTCGCGGCCAGGGCTGCGGCGAGCGCGGCCACGACCCGTCCGAACTCGGCGCGGTCCAGCACCGGCCCGCCCCGCCAGCCGTCGAGCAGGGCGCGGGCGGCCAGTTCGTCGGGCATCGTGGCGGCCTCGGTCGCGGACAGCGGGGCGAGCCGGATCGCCACGTCGGCGAGCGCCTCGGCGGCCGTGCCTCCCAGCCCCGCCAACACCACCGGCCCGAACACCGGGTCCCGCCTCACGCCGAGCACGAGGTCGACACCGGCCGGGGCCATCGCCTCGACCAGGTAGCGGCGGTCGGGGCCGATGGCATCCAGCGCCGCGTCGAGTTCCTCGGGGGTGCGGACACCCAGGTGGACTCCGCCGATCTCCGTCTTGTGCAGGATCGCGGCGTCGAGCACCTTGACGGCGACGGGGCCGCCGAGTCGGCGCAGGGCCTGGTGGGCCCGGTCGCGGTCGTCGCAGGCGACGCGGTCGGGGGTGCGGATGCCGAGTCCGGCGAGGAAGGTCTTGGCGGCGTCCTCGTCGAGGCGTCCGGCGGGTACGGCAGCGATCGCCTCCGAGAGCAGCTCCTCCGTGTCCGACGAGGCTCGCTGCCGCGCGTCCGTCACCAGCGCCCGTACCGCGTTGGCGGCGGCCGCCGGTCCGGTGAGAGCCGGGACGCCGGCCTTGTGCAGGCGGGCCCGTTGTTCGGTGACGTCCTCGGGGAGGCCGCCGACGACGACCACGGCCGGGGAGCCGGTGCCGAGGCCGGCGTCCTGGACGGCGAAGGCGAGGTCGACGCTGTCGGGCTCGGTCAGGGCGTAGACGGCGAGGAGGTCCACCGCCGGGTCGGCGGCCGTGGTGTCGAGGACGCGGGCGAACGTCTCGGCGGGGCGGCCGGTGTCGACCGGGTTGCGCTGGTAGGTGAGCGGGGGCAGCAGCTCGCTCAGCGCGCGCTGTGTGCTCGTGGTCAGCTCCGGCACCCGGATGCCGTCGGTGCCCGCCCGGTCCGCCAGGAGCAGCCCCGGGCCGGCCTGGGCGGTCACGATGCCGAGCCCCGGGTCCGACAGCGGGCGAAGCCGGATGCGGGACAGCGCGGTGAGCGCGTCCACCAGTTCCCGCTCGTCGTCCACGACCACCGCCCCGGCCTGCCGCAACGCGGCCCGTGTCGTACGCCAGGACGTGGCGAGCGCGCCGGTGTGCGACCGGGCGAAGTCACCGATGTCACTGCGGCCGACGACCAGCGCCACGACCGGCTTCACGACAGCCAGCCCGCGCACGGCCGACACCAGACGTGGTCCGTCCGGAACCGTCTCCAGATGCAGAGCCACAGCCGTCGTACGGTCGTCCCGCACGAGGTGCTCCAGGGCGTCCGCGGCGGTGACATCGAGGCCCGCCCCGATGCCGACACCGAGGCTGATGCCGTTCCCGGCGGCGACCAGGTCGAAGGAGAGCGCGTGGTTGACGCCGCCGCTGGCCGCGACGACGGCGATGTCCCCGGCCGGGAGCTGTCCGGCGGCCGGTACGAAGCTGGCGGTGAGGCCCAGGTGGGGCGCGAAGAAGCCGGAGGTGTTGGGACCGAGCAGCCGGACCCCGGTCTCCCGGGCCACCCGGCGCAGTTCGTCGGCGTACTCCTCGCCCTCCGGGCCCGCCTCGCCGAAACCGCCGGCGCAGACCAGCGCGGCGCGGCAGCCGGCGGCGGCCGCCTCGGCCAGGGCTTGCGCGCAGCCGGACGCGGGCACGCACAGGACGGCGAGGTCGAGCCGACCGTCGGTGTGTGCGGCGGCTTCGGCGACGGAGGCGTACACGCCCTCGGCGGGGACGGGGCGGCGGGCGTTGACCAGGGCGCGGG
>NZ_JARGEE010000739.1:0-2346 GCF_033794485.1 Streptomyces sp. MB09-02B | reverse complement strand
GGGGAGGACGGCGGGGGCGTGTCGTGTTTGGGCATGCTCAGCAGCACGCCGACCGCCAGTACCGTGCCCGACAGCCGCAGCGTCAGCCGCAACGGATCGTCGGGCAGCGACTCGCCGAACGACAGCGTGCCGAGCACGGCCGTGAACAGGCAGGTCACCGTCGTGCAGACCGGCACGATCAGCGAGGCCCGGCAGCGCTGGAGCGCCGCCTGCGACATCACCAGACCGAACGCGCCGGTGAACAGCAGGAGGTACGGGTACGGGGAGCGCAGCAGTCCGACGACCGCCTCCCCCAGCCCACTGGTCGTCAGATAGCTCGACACGCCCTTGATCGCGAGCGAGCTGACGCCGTACAGCAGGCCCACGGCCACGCCGTACTCGACGCCCGTGGTCGGCAGCCGGTGCCGGTGCCGGGCGCGCCGCTCGGCGGACCGGTACAGCCCGACGCCCGCCGCCAGCGCGGGCAGACAGATCGTGAGGACCAGCGCGTACGGCGCCTCGCGGCTGACCGTGTCGGTGCCCTCGTCCAGCGACAGCACCACCATCAGCAGCGCGGCGAGGATGGCCCCGAGGGCGTACCGCTCCCGGCCCGTCGTCTCCTCCCCGAGCAGCCGCGCCGACAGCAGGACCAGCAGCACCAGGCCCGAGACGAAGATGCCCTGGGCGGCGGCGATCGGCAGTGTCCGGTAGACGGCCAGCTGGGCGGCGAACCCGGCGGCCAGCGACAGCGAACCCGCGATCCACAGCGGGCTGCCGACGACCAGTCGCAGCAGTTTCAACGGCTCCCGGACCGTCACCTGGGGCATCGCTGTGAGGGCCCGTTTCTCCAGGACGAATCCCGTGCTGTACAGCGCGTTCGCCAACAGGGCCGCGGCCACTCCCCACCACATCGGCTACGTCCTCCGCGCGTGCAGCAGCAGGATCGACGCCGCGGACGGGGCCGCGCAGGCCAGCCGGTCCAGCGGACGCAGGGGACGCGGTACGCCGTGGAAGGGCGCCCCGCGCAGCCGGACGACCTCGAACCCGGACGCGGTCACGAACTCCCGTAGCGCGCGGGCCGTGTAGAGCCGCAGATGACCCACGACCTCCGTCCCCGGGCGGCCGTGGATACCGCGCAGGCTCACCTCCGAGAACACCGGCTGGACGCCCGCGAGGAGCAGGGCGCGGTTGTACCAGGCGGCCAGGTTGGGCGTCGACAGCATCAGATGGCCGCCCGGGCGCAGGACGCGGCGGATCTCGTCGAGGGCCGAGTCCGGGTCGACGAGGTGCTCGATGACCTCGCTGAACAGGACCGCGTCGGCGGACTCCGACCGCAACGGCAGCCCGCCGTCCGCCAGTTCGCCGCGAATCGCGTACGGGACGCGGGTGCGGGCGCGGCGGAGGGCGTCCTGGGACCAGTCGACGCCGATGATGCGGTGGCCGGGGAGCAGGGGCGCGGCGGTGGCGGCGGCCGTGCCGTCGCCGCAGCCGATGTCGAGGATCGTGCGGGGGCCGGAACGGGCCGCCGGGCCCAGGGCGGCCGCCAGCATGCGGGCCTGGGCGAGGCTGCGGGGGGTGCCGGAGGCGACCGGGACGGAGGGGTCCTCGTAGAAGTCGCGAAGTCCCTTGCGGCGGGCGGCTGTTGTCGTGGTGGTGGACGTCGTGGCGGACGTGGTGGTCGGCATCACTCGGTGTCCTCTTCCGTCGCGTGCAGGTAGTGCTCGAAGAGGTCGCGGAGGTGGGCGCCGTCGCCGTGGCTGAGCAGGGCCCGGGACCAGCGCAGGGCCAGGTGCAGGCGGCCGGCCGTCGACGCGGTCGTGACGGTGAGGCCGCGGGGCATGCGGGCCGGGGCCGAGAACCAGACGGCGTGGGCGCGGCCCGCCTCCTCGCCGAAGTCCAGCGCGTACGGGACGCGGCCGATGTTGCTGAGCAGGGTGGTCGACGTCCAGGGCGCGGCTGCCCGGCGCAGGCCCTTGGTGAGGGCGGCACGCCAGGACACGGGGACCACGGGCGCCGTCAACAGGGAGGCCCCGTGGCCGAGTTGGGGGCGAGGGAGCGACTTCAGGGCGCGGGTGCGGTCGGCCGTGCGGCGCAGGAGGGTGGCGACGGGGGTGCGGTTCTGGCTCAACTCGTCCGGGGAAAAGGGGACTTCGACCAGACGGGTGCCGTTGCCTATCGGCATGCCCGTGTCCCTCGGGCGGTCGTCCACCGGCATGGTGATGCGCAGGGGGCGGGGGTGGGCGCCGTGCTCCCGGTTCCAGTGGGCGAGCATCAGGGCCGTGGTGACCATGAGCTGGTCGTTCACGGTGTACGGGGCGGACTTCGGGCGGCGGGGGACGGGCAGTTCGGTGACGAGGAGGCCGTTGC
>NZ_JARGEE010000738.1:0-2360 GCF_033794485.1 Streptomyces sp. MB09-02B | reverse complement strand
GGCCGCAACTGCGCGTAACCGCCCTCGCGCCCCATCACCTCACCGAGCCGCCCGTCCCGTACGTCCACGGCGTACGCCCGCGAGCCCTGCGGGGCGGTCACGTCTCCGCCGCCTTGCGCAGCACGCCGGCGAGCTTGGCGGCGACCTGGAGGTTGCAGCGCCCCAACTCCACCAACGGATAAGGCAGTTCACTGGCACCGGTGATCGGGTCGACGCGCAGGGACGGCAGGATGATCCCGACCCCGCGCAACGCCTGGTCGAGCTGTTGCACGGCGTCCTCCGTCGAGAACGTGGACCTGCGCCGCCCGTTCACCGCTCTGTTCTTCACGTCGCCATTCCTCCACGCTGGGTCGCCGATTCACCACACAGCGTGTCCGACTCCGCCTAACCTGGCCAGACACAGAGCCTTGACAACGGCGACTGTCGAACAGGGAGCAACACGATGCCAGGACCGAGGGACCTCGACCCGTCGTCATCCCCCCGCGCGCTGCTGGGCGCAGAATTGCGGCACGCCCGGGAGAAAGCAGGCCTCAGCCAGGAAGAGTTGGGCCAACAGCTCTTTGTGAGCGGTTCGTTCGTGAGCCAACTCGAAGCGGGGATGCGACGCATGCAGCCGGATCTGGCCCGGCTCACCGATCTAGCCCTCGGTACGGACGACTTCTTCAGCCGAAACTGCGGCGCTACTGCCAAGTCCAAGTACCCGGAACACTTCGCGGAGGCGGCGGAGGCAGAAGCGGTCGCTACGAGGATCAGGGAATACGCGCCCATGCTGATCCCCGGCCTGCTCCAGACTCGGGCTTACGCCGAGGCCCTGTTCATCGGCCATCAGCCGACGGCCCCTGACGACGAGATCGACAAGCTCGTCCTAGCGCGGCTGGAGAGAGCCAAGCTCCTCGACCATCCGACAAAGCCACTGTTGAGGGTCGTACTCGACGAGGCGTCGCTGCGTCGAACGACAGGCAGCCGGACCGTCATGGCCGAGGCTCTGCTTCACGTCGCCGCCCTGGTCAACCGGCGCCGCGTCATTGCACAGGTGATCCCGTTCAACGCCGGCGCTCACACCCTGATGGGCGGGGCCCTCAAGCTGATGACGTTCGACGACGCACCCCCGCTCGTGTACTTCGAAGGCCCCGGAACCGGCAGGCTGGAAGACGACCCGGCCACCGTCGCCCGCTACGAACTGGCCTACGATTTGCTGGGGGCCACCGCGCTCTCCCCCCACGAATCTCTGGCCTTGATCGAATCGGTGGCGGAGGATTACGCCCATGAAGATCAGCCCTGAGTACCACCTGCCCTCGGCGAAATGGCACAGGTCGACGCACAGCGACGGCAGCGGCGGCAACTGTCTGGAGGTCGCCCTCTCCTCCACCTCCCCCATCCCCGTGCGGGACTCCAAGAACCCCCTCGGCCCGAAGCTCGTGTTCCGGGCGGAGAGCTGGTCCCTGTTCATCCAGGAACTGAAGCGCGACTGACCCACGAAGAGGTCAGGATCTGACCTACATGCTTCCTACTGTGGGGGCATGAGCACAACGACGAACGCCCCCGCCCCCACCCTCCCCACCGGCGAGCGCGCCGACCTGCTGGAAAGCCTCGCCAAGCAGCGGCACTTCCTCCGCTTCACCACCCGTGACCTCACCGACGAGCAGGCCGGACAGCGCACCACGGCCAGCGAACTCTGTCTCGGCGGCCTGATCAAACACGTCACGTCGGTGGAACGGAACTGGGCGGCGTTCATCGTGGACGGCCCCTCGACGATGCCCGACTTCACCGCCATGACCGAGGCCGACTGGGCCAAGCGCGCCGACGAGTTCCGCATGCTGCCCGGCGAGACGCTGACCGACGTGCTTGCGGAGTACGCCGAGGTGGCCGACCGAACCGACGAACTCGTGGCCACGCTGCCCGACCTGAACGCGTCGCACCCGCTGCCGAAGGCCCCGTGGTTCGAGGGGGAGGCGAGCTGGTCGGCCCGCAGGGTGCTGCTGAACATCGCCGCCGAGACCGCGCAGCACGCCGGTCACGCGGACATCATCCGGGAGTCCCTCGACGGGGCGAAGAGCATGGGCTGACGCCCGACGGGACCCGGCCCCGAAGCTCAAGCCGTCAGCCCCGAGCGCTCTTTTTTCGGAATGGGAATGGGCCTCAACCCACCCTCCCACCCGGCAAGTTGACGTCACGCGTTCGAGTTGCCACGCACCGTGACGATGCTGATACGGTGCCCGCAGACGAAACAGCCCCCGCCAGGTGCTACCAACACCTGCGGGGGCTTGACCTACGAGATCGAGAAGAGTTCGATCCCATGGCTGAGGCCAACTTTAGTGCTGCCGCCCGCCCCGCGCACGCGGACCCGCACCCTCCGCGCC
>NZ_JARGEE010000737.1:0-2407 GCF_033794485.1 Streptomyces sp. MB09-02B | reverse complement strand
CTCCCCGCCCCTCCCGTACCACCGGATGGCGTGGGCGGGCGGTGCCCCCGGGTGGTGGCGGTCGCTGTTGGGGACCGGTGTGGTGGTCGGCGGTGCGGTCCTCGTCGCCGTGGCCGTGCTCGTCGGCGGTGAGATCGCCGGAGCGGTCCTCGACCGTCCCCGTGACGCCGACGGCAACATCCTCTGGGGCGGAATCGGCGACACCGCCCTCGTCCTGCTCTCCCTCGCCCTGTGCATCCCGGTGGTGCTGCTGGCCGCGCGATGGACGCAGCGCCGCCCGATCGGCACGGTCTCGTCGGTGACGGGCGCGCTGCGGTGGCGCTGGCTGGGGGTCTGCCTCGCGGTCGCGCTGCCCGTGTCCGCCGCGATCCTGGGCGTCTCCCTGCTCCTGCCCGCCCCCGAGGGCGGCGGTCAGGAGATGACCTGGGCCGGACTCTCCCCGTTCCTGCTCGGCCTCGCGACCGTCTGCCTGCTCGTACCCTTCCAGGCGGCGGCCGAGGAGTACGTGTTCCGTGGCTGGCTGTTCCAGGCGGTCGGAGCCTGGTTCCGCTCACCGTGGGTCGCGGTCGCACCGCAGGCGGTGCTCTTCGCCGCCGCGCACGGCTGGGGGACGCCGTGGGGCTTCCTCGACCTGGTGGTGTTCGGTCTCGTCGCGGGTCTGCTGACCCTCCGCACGGGTGGCCTCGAAGCGGCGATCGCCCTGCACGTCCTCAACAACGTCTTCGCCATGGGTTTCATGGCCGCGATCGCCGGAGGCCTCACGACGGACGAGACGGCCGCCGACATGGACGGGCTGATGGTGGCCGTCGACGTCCCGCTGGTCGTCCTCTACGCGATCGTCGTCCTGTGCCTGGCCCGCCGCCGACGCGTCACGACCCACAGCCCTCACTCCGCTCACGGCCCTCACCCCGCTCACGGCCCTCACCCCGCTCACGGCCCTCACCCCGCTCACGGTCTTCACTCCGCTCACGGTCTTCACTCCGCTAACGGTCTTCACGACGCTCACGGTCTTCACGACGCTCACGGTCTTCACTCCGCACCACGCGGGTACTCGGTGCCGAGCGCGGCGACCCCGCCCGAGCGAACCCCGTGAGCGTCTCCGATCCGCAGTGAGGGGCGACGGCATGCAGACCTTCCTGCCCTATCCCGACTTCCGGGCCTCGGCGCTGGTCCTGGACCAACGCCGGCTCGGCAAACAGCGGGTCGAGGCACTGCAGGTCCTGCGGGGCCTCATCGTGCCGGGGTACGGGTGGCGTCGGCATCCGGCCGTACGCATGTGGGCGGGGTACGAGGAGGCGCTGGTCCGGTACGGCCTGGAGGTCTGCGAGGTGTGGTGCGAGCAGGGCCATCAGGACAGCTGCGCGGCCACCCTGGTCGCCGACTTCGCCGCGGTCCGTCCCGACGCGCGCCCTCGTGACCAGGCACGACTGGCAGCCGCCGGGGAGCTCCCGCCCTGGCTGGGGGACGACGCCTTCCACCGCAGCCACCGGTCCGCGCTGCTGCGCAAGGACCCGGTCCTCTACGCCCCGTCCTTCCCCGGCGAGCCGGACGATCTGCCGTACGTCTGGCCGAGCTCGGACCGGGAGGCTCCCCCACCCTCCGACAGGAAGCCCGGCGCCGTCGCGTAGGCGCTGGTGGTCGTCGGGGAGCTGTGGGGGGCGTCACGAGCCCCAGAAATATCTGACGTGTCAGCTACTGTTCTCTCGGGTGAATCGTCCGCAACCGGCGGGCGCCGCGATCTCGCCGAGGATCTCCATGGAGCTGGTCTACGTCTTCGATGCCTACTGCGGCTGGTCGCACGGGTTCTCCGGCACGCTGAGCGAGGTCGTCGCCCGCCGCCCCGACCTCCCGGTCGAGGCCGTCTCCGGTGGTCTGTTCACCGGTTCGCGCCGGATGCCGATCCGCATGTTCGGCCACGTCCAGGGCGCCAACGCCCAGATCGCCGAGCTGACCGGCGCCGAGTTCGGCGAGGCGTACGAGCGGCTCATCGAGGACGGCTCGTTCGTGATGGACTCCGAGGCCGCCGCACGCGGTCTGGCCGCCCTGCGCGCCGCCGCCCCCGACCGGGCCGTCGACCTGGCCGTCGAACTCCAGCGCGTCTTCTACGTCGACGGCCTCAGCCTCTCCGACCCGGCCACCTACCGGAAGATCGCCGAGGGCGCCGGACTGGACGCCGACGCCGTGGTCACCGTGTTCGAGTCGCCCGAGGCGAAGGCGGCGGCGGAGGCCGACTTCCACCGCGCCGCCGAACTGGGTGTCATCGGGTTCCCCACCTTCCTGGCGGTCGACGGCGACCAGGCAATCGAGCTGGCGCTCGGACGCGGCACCGCCGACGAGATCGAGGCGCGGCTCGCGGCCGCAGGCATCCGCTGAACCCTCCCCCTCCCCCTGCCGCCAACTTCCCGGC
>NZ_JARGEE010000736.1:0-2420 GCF_033794485.1 Streptomyces sp. MB09-02B | reverse complement strand
GGCAAGACCGACCACGGCTCCACGATCATCGAGATCCCGAACGGCCTGGAGGACCAGCTCCCCGCGCCCCTGGTGACCAAGGACAACGTGGACGACAAGTCGCTCTGGGGCAACAGTCTGCCCGGATGACCCCGATGAAGGTGCGGGGAAGGCCCGAGGGCCGGTGCCGTGCGGCGCCGGCCCTCGGGCGCGTCGCCGACTACAGGGCGAGGACCTGCCACTCCTGGTTGGTGCCGCCGGTGTCGCTCCATTGCACGATCGCGGCGCCGTCCGCCGTGGAGGCGTCCTTGACGTCGGCGCACCAGCCGTTGGCGACGTTGACCAGCCGGTGGTAGCCGCTGGTCGCGGGGACCAGTTTCCACCACTGGTTGCTGGTGTCGGTGTCGGTCCACTGGTCGAGGGCCGCGCCCTGGGCCGAGCCGCCGGGACTGTCCAGGACCTTGCCGCTACGGACGTTGGACAGCCGGTAGGAGCCGTCGGTGTTGGGCAGCAGCTTCCACTGCTGGTTGGTGCCGCCGGTCCAGGGCCACTGGATGAGGGCGGCGCCGTCGGCGCTGGAGGCTCCGTTGACGTCCAGCACCTTGCCGCTCTTGCGGTTCACCAGCCGGTAGGTGCCGAGGTCCGCGGCGAAGGGACGGTCGTAGACCTCCAGGCTGCGGATGGACGCCCAGGCGCCGGAGGGCAGGCCGGTGACGGTCACCCGTACGTACCGGGCCGAGGCGCTGAACACGGCTGTCTGGACCTGGTTGGTGCTGGTGGTGCCGGTGCGGTCGGACAGGGTCGTCCAGGTGGTGTTGTCGGTGGAACCCTCGATCTTGTACCGGTAGTTGGTGGCGTCCAGCTCCCAGGCGATGCGGGCGCCGGTGAGCGCCTTGGCCGCCCCCAGATCGACCTTCAGCCAGTTCCCGGTGTTGCCGTTGTTCGCGCACCAGCGGGTCGCGGTGGAGCCGTCGACGGCCTTGGCGGCCGTGTTGCCCTTGGAGCTCTCCTCGCTGCTCGCCGTGGCGGTCCTGCCGGCGGCGATGTCGGTGGGCTGCACCGTCCGGTCCAGGGTGACACCGACGACGCTGTCCTCGGGGGTGCGGGTGCGGTTGATGCCGGTGACGGTCACCTCGCCGCTGTCATTCACGCTGAACGGGAGGTCGGTGCCCGACGCCACGTCGAAGACCCGGGTGACCGTCGCGTCGCCGATCTGCGGGGTGGTGAAGGAGGTGCCGCTGTAGCCGGGCAGCAGGTGGACGTAGAAGGTCCTGTCCTTGTACGTGAAGCCGTACTTGCCGTCGACCGGGTTCCACGGGCCGCCGCGGGTGCCGTACACGGCCTCCCCGCACGTGGTCAGGAAGGAGCCGATCTGCCGTACGAGGGACTGCTGGGCGCTGGGGACCGCGCCGGTGCGGTCCGGGCCGACGTTGACCAGACAGGTCATGTTGCGCACCCAGGCGTTGACCAGGATGTTCATGGCGTTGCCGAAGCTCATCACACCGGAGCCGGCCTTGTAGCCCCAGGCGCCGCCGATGGTGAAGCACTTCTCCGACACCTTGCCGGTGCGGATGGCACCGCTCGGGACGGAGGGGCCCTCCTCGCTGGCGAAGTCGCCGATCCAGCCGGCCCGCAGGGTGGTGACGGCGTCGGGCTGGTGCTTGCGGACCAGGCCGGTCAGGCCCAGGGGCTTGCCGGTGGCGGGGTCGGTGTCGCTGTGGGCGGCGTCCACCGGCCACTCGTTGGACGGGTCGCGGAACTTCCCGGGCTCCCAGAAGAAGCCCGCGTCCGCGTCGGAACCCTGCTGGCCGAGCCAGCCGCCGTCCCACCAGATGTCGTCGATCTTCCCGTACTGGGTGACCAGCTCCTTGACCTGCTGGTACACCTCGTTCTTCATGATCCGCGCGTTCTCCTTGTGCGCCGGATCGGTGGTGTAACCCCAGGCGTTCTCCAGGCAGTTGGTGCCGCGGACGTCGTAGTAGCCGGGGTAGCGCCAGCTCAGGGGGGAGAAGTACAGGCCGACCTTCAGTCCGGCATCGCGTACGGCGGTGACGTACTGGCCGATGAAGTCCTTCTGCAGGGGGGCCTGTCCGGAGTGCCAGGCGTTCGCGTGGGTGGACGGCCACAGGGCGAAGCCGTCGTGGTGGCGGGCGGTGAGCACCGTGTACTTGGCGCCCATGTCCTTCGCCAGCTGGGCCCAGTCGGCCGGGTTGTACGCGCTGGCGGTGAACTGCTCACCGGTGGCGTCGGTGACGTACTTCTTGTAGTTCTCCGGCGTGATGGCGGCGTTCTCCATGTACCACTCGCCCTTGGCCGGGCCGGAGTAGGGACCCCAGTGGATGAACAGGCCGATTTTCGCGTCCTGCAGCCACCGCACCTTCTCGTCGGGCTGCTGCTCGACCCCCAGGTCGAGCTTGGGGATGCGCAGGGGTGGGAGCGGG
>NZ_JARGEE010000735.1:0-2424 GCF_033794485.1 Streptomyces sp. MB09-02B | reverse complement strand
GGGGTTTCGGCACGTGGTGGCACCGGGTCCGGGTGGCGGACTGCGGCGGGAGTCCCCTGTGGCCTGAAAAACGGGGGCTACCCCCGGTGCCTTGCATCCAGGAGGCCCGTTGCCTTTCAGGCCCGGGGGGCCGGGTCTTTCAGGCCCGGAGGGGCCTGATCTTCAGGGGCGCGGGCACGGCGCGAGAAGCCCCACGCACCCGCACCCGCACCCCCACCCGCACCCGCACCCGCACCCGCACCAGACCACCTACCACGCCACCCACCACGCACCCCACCTGCTGAGACCTACGCCGTACCCATGTGGTCCAGCCGCCGCAGGATCACACCCTCCCGAAGCGCCCAGGGACAGATCTCCAGCGTCTCCACCTGGAACAGATCCATGCCGGCCTCCGCCACCAACGCACCCGCGAGGAGCTGGTTGGCCCGCCCCTCCGACACGCCGGGCAGGGCGGCCCGCTGGGCGGTGGTCATGCCGGCGAGCTTGGGGACCCAGGACTCCAACGCCTCACGCTTGAGGTCGCGCTGGACGTAGAGCCCCTCGGCGGAACGGGCGGCGCCGCCGATACGGGCGAGCTGCTTGAAGGTCTTGGACGTGGCGACGACATGGTCGGGGGCCCCGAAGCGGCTGAACTCCCCGACCGTACGGGCGATCTGGGCCCGGACGTGGCGGCGCAGCGCCCGGATGTCGTCGGGGGTGGGCGGGTCGCCGGGGAGCCAGCCGGCGGTGAGGCGGCCGGCGCCGAGCGGCAGCGAGGCGGCCGCGTCGGGCTCCTCGTTTATGCCGTAGGCGATCTCCAGGGAGCCGCCGCCGATGTCGAGGACGAGCAGCTTGCCCGCCGACCAGCCGAACCACCGGCGTACGGCGAGGAAGGTCAGCCGGGCCTCCTCGGCGCCGGTGAGGACCTGGAGTTCCACGCCGGTCTCGTCCTTGACGCGGGTGAGGACCTCGTCGGCGTTGCTGGCCTCCCGCACGGCCGACGTGGCGAACGGGAGCAGTTCCTCGACGCCCTTGTCCTCGGCGGCCTGGAGCGCCTCGTGAACGACGGCTATGAGTTTGTCGACCCCTTCGGGGCCGATGGCCCCGGCCTCGTCGAGGAGTTGGGCAAGGCGCAGCTCAACCTTGTGCGAGTGCGCGGGCAGGGGGCGCGCGCCCGGGTGTGCGTCCACCACCAGCAGATGCACCGTGTTCGATCCCACGTCGAGGACACCGAGTCTCATGTACGGAACGCTACTGCCAGCGGAGGCGTGCGCCGTCCTCGATGCGGCTTCGGGCGCCGTACCCTGGACGGGTGCCAAAGACGAAAAAGGCAAAGGCCGACAAGTCGGCAGCGGGAGCGGCGTCGGGGACGGCTGCGGCCGGCGGCTCTTCGCGGGCGAAGGCGGCGACCAGGCCCCCGAAGTCGACCAAGGGCTCGGCGGAGTCCACCGCGCCGGACGAGAAAGGGCTCGATTTCGCGCGCGCGTGGGTGGAGTTCCCTGATCCGGCGGACGACGAGCAGGTCTTCCGCTGCGATCTGACATGGCTGACCTCTCGCTGGAACTGCGTCTTCGGCAGCGGCTGCCAGGGCATCCAGGCGGGCCGCGCGGCCGACGGGTGCTGCACCCTGGGTGCCCACTTCTCGGACGAGGACGACGAGAAGCGCGTCGCCGAACATGTGGCGAGGCTCACTCCGGAGATCTGGCAGTTCCACGATGTGGGCACGGAGACGGGCTGGGTCTCGAAGGACGAGGACGGCGACCGTCAGACCCGCCCGTACAAGGGGTCGTGCATCTTCCAGAACCGACCGGGTTTCGCCGGTGGCGCGGGCTGCTCGCTGCACATCCTCGCGCTCCAGGAGGGCCGCGAGCCGCTGGAGACGAAGCCGGACGTCTGCTGGCAGTTGCCGATCCGCCGCACGTACGACTGGATCGACCGGCCCGACGACACGCGGGTGCTCCAGGTGTCGATCGGCGAGTACGACCGTCGCGGCTGGGGCCCCGGCGGTCACGACCTGCACTGGTGGTGCACCTCGGCGACGTCGGCGCACGGCGCGGGCGACCCGGTGTACGTCTCGTACCGCCCGGAGTTGATCGAGCTGATGGGCAAGGAGGGGTACGACCGTCTGGTCGAACTGTGCGAACAGCGACTGGCGTCCCGCCTGCCCCTGGTGGCACCGCACCCGGCGGACCCGACGAGTCCGACGAGTCCCGCGGGACGGTGAGCGGGGGGCGGTAAGCCGACAGGCGGGCGGTGGTCGGTGGGCGGGTCGGTGCTTCGACGGGCGGTCGGCCACCGCTCCCTCGGGCGCCCCGCCCGCAACCGCCTCCTCCGGCGGGCCGTCGGACGAGCCGTCGGACAGCCTCCCCTGGCGCGGTGAACAGACGTCCCGCCCCTCCTCCGCGCTCCCTCCCTGGCGCCCTGGTTCCCTCACTCCTCATCCCC
>NZ_JARGEE010000734.1:0-2438 GCF_033794485.1 Streptomyces sp. MB09-02B | reverse complement strand
ACCCCTCCCCGCCTGGCCCCCGCAGGACGCCGAGCCCGTCGAACTGTCCACCTTCTACGAGGACTTGGTCGACCACGGCTTCACCTACGGCCCCGCCTTCCGCGGTCTGACCGCCGCCTGGCGGCGCGGCGACGAGGTCTTCGCGGAGGTACGGCTGCCCGAGCCCGCCGGCGGAGGGTTCGCCGTGCACCCCGCTCTCCTCGACGCCGCCATGCACGCCCTGGCCTTCCGCCCCTCGGCGCCCGCGACCGGAGGCCCGCTGCTGCCCTTCGCCTGGCGCGGCGTCACCGGCCACGAGCAGGGGGCGACCGCGCTGCGCGTGCACGTCAGCGACCAGGCCGAGGACCGGGTGGCGGTGGAGCTGACCGACCCCGCCGGGCGTCCCGTCGCCTCCGTGGCCGCCCTGCACATGCGGGCCGCGTCCACCGAGGGCCTCGACGCCACCCGCATCCGCCCCGAATGGCTGCTGCGCACCGAGTGGACCCTGCTGGACCCCGCACCGGGCGGGGCCGACGGCCCCCTCCCGCGCCGTTTCGCGGTCCTCGGCGACACGACGGCGTACGCCCAGGTGGAACCGCTGCTGCGCACCGCCGAGGCCGTCGAGCACCACGCCGACCTGGACGCCCTGCGCGCCGCCGGGGGACCGCCCGACGTGGTCGTCGTGCCGCTGCCGCCCGCCGAGCCGACCTCGGCCGCCGCCCGCGACGCCGTGCACGCGGTCCTCGGCCTCCTCCAGGAATGGGCCGCCAACAACACGCTCGCGGCAACCCAGCTGGTGCTGTGCACCTCGGGCGCGGTCCGTGCCTCGGACACCGAGACCCTGACCGACCCGGCGGGCTCCGCCGTCTGGGGCCTGGCCCGCTCCGCCCAACTGGAGAACCCCGGCAGCGTGCTGCTCGTCGACCACCTGCCGACCGCCACGACACCCCTGCCCCGGGCCGTCGCCCGCGCCCTGGCCCTCGGCGAACCTCAACTAGCCCTCCGGGAGGAAGAGATACACGTCCCCCGCCTGGCCCGGCTCGGCCACGCCGAGGCCACGACGGCAGGCGGACCGCCCCCGGCCGACGGCTCGGTCTGGCCGGCCACCGGCACCGTACTGATCACCGGAGCCACCGGCACCCTGGGCCGCCTCGTGGCCCGGCACCTGGTCACCCGGCACGGCGTACGCGATCTGCTGCTGGCCGCCCGCCGGGGCGCCGACGCCCCCGGTATGGCGGAACTGTCCGCCGAACTCGACGCGCTCGGCGCCAAGGTCCGCCTCGAAGCCTGCGACCTCACCGACCGTGCCGCGCTGGCCGCGCTCCTGGCGACCGTCCCGGACCTGAGGGCCGTGGTGCACACCGCCGGAGCCGTCGACGACGCGACCGTCACCGCCCTGACGCCCGCCCAGGTCGACGCCGTCCTGCCGGTCAAGACACAGGCGGTGGAGCACCTGCACGAGCTGACCGCCGACCGGGACCTGGATGCCTTCGTGGTCTTCTCCTCGCTCGCCGGCACGATGGGCGGTGCCGGACAGGCCAACTACGCGGCGGCCAACGCCTTCGCGGACGCTCTGTGCGTGCGCCGGGCGGCCGCCGGGCTGCCCGCGCTGTCCCTCGCCTGGGGCCCCTGGCAGCGCGGCGAGGGCATGACGGCGGGCGTCGCCGACAGCGACCTCAAACGCATCGCCCGCGTGGGACTGCGCCAGCTCGACCCCCGCGAGGGCATGGCCCTGTTCGACGCGGCCCTCACCACCGGTGAGAGCGTCGCCGTCCCCGTACGACTGGACACCTCGGCCCTCGACCCCGGCTCGCCCGCGACACCCGTGCTGCTGCGCTCGCTCGCCACCGGGACCCGGGCCGGCGACGGTGCACCGGCCGCCCCGGTGTCCGGACTGCGGGAGCGGTTGCTGCCGCTGTCCGAGGCGGATCGCATCGCCGCCCTGGTGGAGCTGGTGCGGGCGGAGGCGGCCACGGCCGCCGGACTGGCCTCGGCGGAGTCCGTGCCGTCCGCCAAGCCCTTCCAGAACCTTGGCTTCGACTCCCTCATGGCCGTGGACCTGCGCAACCGGCTCTCCGCCCTCACCGGCCTACGGCTGCCCGCCACCCTCGTCTTCGACCACCCCACTCCGAAGGACCTGGCCGAACTGCTCCACGGGGGACTTGATCTGACTGCTCATCAGGCACCCGACACGGCCCTCCTCGCCCTGGAGTCCCTGGAGGAGGCCCTGCGGGCGCCCGCCGAGGACCCCGCCCGCAGGGCCTCCCTGGCCCTGCGCCTGCGCGTCCTCCTCACCAAGGTCGAGGAGACCCCGGGCACCTCGGGCGGGCCCGCCGTCGCGGTGGCCGGCGACGACCACACCGACAGCGACCTCAGCGCGGCGAGCGCGGAGGAACTCCTCAGCCTCATCGGCGACGAGTTCGGCATCCGCTGACCCCCGGAACCACCCTGCCCTGCCC
>NZ_JARGEE010000733.1:0-2438 GCF_033794485.1 Streptomyces sp. MB09-02B | reverse complement strand
CGCCCTCCTCGAACGCGGCCCGCGCTACGGCCCCCAGCTCCGTACGGAGTTCGTGCCCGAGGAACCCCATCGCCCCGAGGTCCACCCGGTACCCCGTCGCCGCGATGACATGATCGGCGCCCAGCTCCGCCGTACGGCCGTCGTGCCCGCGCGTCACGAGGAGCGGACGCCCGTCGATGACGCCGGCCCGCACGACCCGCTCCACCTCACGCACCTCCACACGCCCCTCGAACCGTTCCCGCAGCCACCACGCGCCCAGCGGCCCGAGCACCCGGCGGACCAGGTAGTGCCGACCGGCGGCGGGCAGGTACCGGTAGGGGTGCGGGTAGTAGCTGAGCGCCCACAGCGACCAGGCCCGTCCGAACGGCGACTCGGGGCGCAGCCTCGGCTGCCGCCAGGGGGGCGCGCCGAAGGCCACGGCCCCGCGCCCGCGCGCCACCACCCGGACCCGCGCGCCGGCCTCGGCCGCCAGTACCGCCGTCTCCAGGGCGGACTGCCCCGCGCCCACGACGATCAGGTCCCGGCCCTCGAACCGGCCGAGGTCGGCGTGCTGGGAGCTGTGCGAGACGGGACCCATGGGTGTCGGTCCGTCCGCCGCCGCGCCCGCCAGCTCGGCCGGCAGGTGCGCCAGCCCGAACAGTCCGCTCGCCACGACGACGGCCCGCGCGGTGAACGACTCCCCCGAGTCCAGCTTCAGTTCGAAGCCGCCGCTCTTGCTCCGGTCCACCGAGACCACGCGCACCCGTTCCAGGTCGGGCACGAGCTTCTGCTGGAACCACTCGCCGTAGGAGATGAACGTCTCGACGGGGATGATGTCCTCGTCCGTCACCAGCCGTCGGATGCCCGCCGCGTCGCAGTAGTCGGCGAGGGTGTGGCCGTGCTGCGGCGCGTCGATGCTCGACGCCACCGGTGTGGACTTCAGCAGCATCCCGGCGGGCATGTTGTCCCGCCAGCTCACCATGGGTTCACCGAAGACACGGACCGGAATGCCGCGCGCCCGCAGGTGCGCGGCGGTGGACAGACCGAACGGCCCGGCACCGATGACTGCTACCGGTTGAATCACGAAGTCCCTCCCCAGGACGCCTCATGCCTACTTCGTGTGGTCACGCACGTGCCCACGTACGCCGATGGCCCTACGGGCTAGGGGCGCACACGGGCGTTGCCGAGGCGGTTGGCCCGCCACAGCTGGTAGAGATGCTTCGCGCCCGGTCGTACGAAGCGCGCGAGCATCGTGAGGAACGGCAGCGGATCGTCACCCGCGAGCCATGCCAGCTCGGTCCCGCTCGCGCGCGGCGGCGCGTGCGGGGTGGTGTAGCCGCTGCGCCGGTAGGCGAGCAGCGCCGGCAGATCGATGTTCTCCACGATGTACCGGCGCCCGGCGAGCTGTTCCCCCTCCGGCACCGGGCGTCCGGTCAGATCGAGGTGCATGGCGCGTACGACGTCGATCCCGGCCTCGTTCTCGAACAGCCGGAACTGCGCGCCCATCCGCGGGTTGAAGTCCAGCAGTTTGTACCGCCCGTCCCGCCGGTCGAACCGCAGATCGAGGTCGATGACCCCGGTGAACCCGATCTGTTTGATGAACCGGGCGGCGATGTCCGCGAGTTCGGGGTTGTCGACGACGTACGCGTTCGCCGTCATCCCCGCGTGCGGCGGCCACGACCGCACCTTCACCCCGGTGAACATCGCGAGCGGTGTGGAGTCCGCGTCGAAGTAGGCGTGCACGATCCAGTCCTCGGCCTCCTCCCGGGGCAGGTACTCCTGGAGGATCACCCCGGGCCGCTCGCCCCAGCCGCGGGCCAGCCGCAGCAGGCACTCCCGGTCGGCGATGCGGGTCGTCCCGTTCACCGCGGGCTGCCTGCGCCGCTCGAATGCCTCCCGGTTCTTGGCCACCACGGGGAAGCGGGCCCCTTCCGCGAACCGCTCCACGTCCTCGTACGACTGCGGGAACGTGCTCGCGGGGCTGGCGATGCCGTGCTCCACGCAGAGTTCGTGCAGCCCCTGTTTGCTGGCGAGGCGGCGCGGTAGCTTGGCGTCGACGCGCGGGAAGAGGAAGCGGGTCGCGAGTTCCTCCTGGTGCTCGGCGATGAGCACCGCGGCCTCCTCGTCGGTGGGGACGAGCACGGCGGGCCGCCCTATCCGCCGGCCGATGCGCAGCAGTCCGTCCACCAGCCTCCCGGGCTCCTCCGTCCCGGTGGTCGGCCACACGAACGCGCGCCGCAGGTAGCGCGAGACGGCGGCCGGTGTGTACCGGTCCTCCGTGATCGCGTACATCGGCACGCCGAGCCGGCCCAGGCTGCGGATGGCGCCGACGCCGCCGTGGTGCAGCGGATAGTCGCCGAGCTTCACGACGAGCCCCGGAACGTCTCGGTCCGCCTGTACCGGCGCACCCCAAGTACCCATGGCCACGGGTCCCCCCACGTGTCCCCCCTACCGGACCC
>NZ_JARGEE010000732.1:0-2439 GCF_033794485.1 Streptomyces sp. MB09-02B | reverse complement strand
ACCTACCCCGGCCCCCTATGGCAACGCACCGACCTCGGCAGATACCGTTCGCCACATGGCCGATTACCTCGACGACCTCCGCCTCGCCCACGTCCTCGCGGACGCCGCCGACGCGAACACCATGTCCCGCTTCAAGGCCCTCGACCTGAAGGTCGAGACGAAGCCCGACATGACCCCGGTGAGCGAGGCCGACAAGGCCGCCGAGGAACTCATCCGCGGCCAACTCCAGCGCGCCCGACCCCGGGACGCCATCCTCGGCGAGGAGTACGGCATCGAGGGCACCGGCCCCCGCCGCTGGGTCGTCGACCCGATCGACGGCACCAAGAACTACGTCCGAGGCGTCCCCGTCTGGGCCACCCTGATCTCCCTCATGGAGGCGGCCGAGGGCGGCTACCAGCCCGTCGTCGGCGTGGTCTCCGCCCCCGCGCTCGGCCGCCGCTGGTGGGCCGCCAAGGGCCACGGCGCCTTCACCGGCCGCAGCCTGAGCTCGGCATCACGCCTGCGCGTCTCCCGTGTCGCCGACCTCGCGGACGCCTCCTTCGCCTACTCCTCCCTCAGCGGCTGGGAGGAGCGCGGTCACCTCAACGGCTTCCTGGACCTGACCCGCGAGGTGTGGCGCACCCGTGCGTACGGCGATTTCTGGCCGTACATGATGGTCGCCGAGGGCTCCGTGGACATCTGCGCCGAACCAGAGCTCTCCCTCTGGGACATGGCCGCCAACGCGATCATCGTCACCGAGGCGGGCGGCAGTTTCACCGGCCTGGACGGCCGCCCCGGCCCGCACAGCGGCAACGCGGCGGCTTCGAACGGCCTCCTCCACGACGAGCTCCTGGGCTATCTGAACCAGCGCTACTGAGCCCGGGAATGATCCGGAGCGCCCCGAACTGACCACGCACGCCCCCTTGTTGACCTCCGCTTTACCTGCCACATTGAGAGTTCCCCCGCTTGTGAACTTGTGAATCCTTGAACAAGCCGTTCACGGATTCCCTAGGAGGTGGCTGAACTCCATGCTCGTCCGCGACGCCATGAGCACAGTGGTCCTCACCATCGGCCCCGATCACACCCTCCGCCAGGCCGCCGCCCTGATGGCGGCTCGCCGGATCGGCGCGGCCGTGGTCCTCGACCCGGACGCCGGCGGACTCGGCATCCTGACCGAACGCGACGTCCTCGTCTCCGTAGGCCTGGGACAGAGTCCCGACGCCGAACGCGCCCACGCCCACACCACCACCGACGTCGTGTTCGCCACGCCGTCCTGGACCCTGGAGGAAGCGGCCCGCGCCATGGCCCACGGCGGCTTCCGCCATCTGATCGTCCTCGACGAGGGCGCCCCCATCGGCATCGTCTCGGTCCGCGACATCATCCGCTGCTGGGCGCCCGCCCGACAGCACGCCCCGGCATAGCCCCACCCCGGACGCACGAACGGGCCGGGAGTCTCCCGTGAGACCCCGGCCCGCCCCAACGACAAGCGGTCCAACCCCGGTCAGCCGCACAAGGCCTGGACGGCGGCCTCCAGGCGCCTGTCGAAGCCTGCGCCGATCACACCCGATCCTATATTGGACAAAATCCAAGTCAAGTCAAGTTCCAAAGTCACACCCGTTCGGGATCTGTTCCGCCTGCTGTTACGCTGACCGGTATGAGTGACCTTCTGGAGCGGCTGCGCGGACGCGGATGGCGTATGACCGCGCAGCGGCGTGTCGTGGCCGAGGTCCTCGACGGCGAACACGTCCATCTGACGGCCGACGAGGTGCACGCGCGCGCTGTCGCCAAGCTGCCCGAGATCTCCCGGGCGACCGTCTACAACACCCTGGGTGAACTGGTCTCCCTCGGTGAGGTGCTCGAGGTCGCCACGGACAGGCGCGCCAAGCGGTACGACCCGAACGCGCACCATCCGCACCACCACCTGGTCTGCGCCCGGTGCGGCATGATCCGCGACGTGCACCCGACCGGCAATCCACTGGCCGACCTCCCCACCTCCGAGCGCTTCGGCTTCACCGTCTCGGACGTCGAGGTCACCTATCGAGGCGTCTGCCCGACCTGCACTAAGGCGTAGCCCCACCGCGCACGACGAAGCCCCGGCCGCACCACAGCCGGGGCTCCTCTTTGACTCTTGCGCGAAAACACCGATGGCCCGGAACCTCACCGGTTCCGAGCCATCGGCCTTCAGTAGCGGGGACAGGATTTGAACCTGCGACCTCTGGGTTATGAGCCCAGCGAGCTACCGAGCTGCTCCACCCCGCGTCGATGAACAGAACACTACGTCACCGCCATCGACCAGCGCAAATTCATTGACCACCAGGCCAGACCCACTCACCAGCTGCGGGCAATCGCGCCGCTGGGGGAACTGTCTCAGCCGCGGGCAATCGTGCCGCCAGGGGCGGCACGGGTGGGCGGAGCGGCACCCCGCCAGCGCGGGCGAGCGAAACCCCGCCCGCCCAGCAC
>NZ_JARGEE010000731.1:0-2446 GCF_033794485.1 Streptomyces sp. MB09-02B | reverse complement strand
GGCACCGGCGCGAGGGCATCTTCCACGCGTTTGTGCCAGATGTGTCTTTGTTACGACGCGAAGACGGTAGCCGGCATTTGCACCTGGCCCGTGGGCTGCGAGATGTGTATAGGGTACAGTCCCCGCCCCCCAGAAAAACGGCAGGGCGCATTCCCGCTTTTTTCAGGGGCGCGGGGAACTGCGCGACCAGCCCCCACCGGACGGACGCCTGGGGGTCGAAGGGGCGCAGCCCCTGGGGATGGGACGGGAAAGGGCGGCGGGGGCGAAAAACTCCGAGCTCAAGCCCCACGCGCAGGCCCAGCCGAGAACCGCACCGGCAACTCCACCAACCCCCGCAGCCACGGCGAGGGACGGCGCGTCAGGGCCCCGCTCGGGACCGCGAGGTCCAGGTCGGGAAGCCGGTCCAACAGCACCTCGATGCCCGTCCGCGCAATGACCTCCGCGGTCTCCCGCGCCGGGAACGGACACCGATGCTCACCGTGGCCGAAGGAGAAGTGCGCGTTGTTGCCACCCGTCAGCGCGGAACCGTGGGTCCGGACGCGCGGATCCGAGTTCGCCCCCTGCAGCCCCAGCAGCACCAGGTCACCCGCACGGAGGACACGGCCACCGAGCCGCGTGTCCCGCGTCGTCCACCGCCCCGCCGCGTTCTGGATCGGCGCGTCCTCCCACAGCACCTCGTTCATGGCCTCGGCCACACTGCTGCGCCCGCCGAACAGCGACGCCGCGAACCGCTCGTCCGTCAGCATCAGACGCAGCGAGTTGCCGATCCAGTCGGCCGTCGGCTGGTGCCCCACCGCCAGCATCACCATCACATCGTGCGTGACCTCCTCCACCGTCACCTCGTACGCACGCGCGTTCGCCAGGAGCCGCGACACCACGTCGTCCCCGGGCCGCTGCCGGCGCTCCGCCACCAGCCGGGCCATCGCCGTCCGCAGGTACTCCTCGGCCTCCACCGCCCGGTCCTGACCGTCGAGGATGTCGTTCAGCGCCGCCACCAGCCCGGGCGTGTGCTCCTCCCGGAACCCGAACAGGAACGCCAGCACCCGCGCGGGCAGCGGTGCGGCGAACTGTCCCACCAGATCAGCCGCGCCCACCCCGCACACCACGTCGATCAACTCGTCGGCGAACCGCTCGACATGACCGCGCAGCTCCAGCGGCTCGACCGCCTCCAGAGCCTCCTCGATCAGCGCCGCGCGCTGCCGGTGCCGCTCGCCGACCGTGCCGAGGACCGAGGGCTGCTCCGGGCTGATCACGGGCAGCAGCGGCCAGTCGGCCGGAATGCCCGGCCACTGGTTCCACAGCCGGGAGTCCCGGCTGAACAACTCGGGTTCGCTCGTCACCTGGTGCAGCTCGCGGTAGCCCAGCACCAGCCACGCCGGTACGCCCCCGTCCAGCAGCACGGGTGCGACCTCCCCGTGCTCCCGCCGCAACTCCCGGTACAGGCAGGCGGGTTCGCCACGGAAACGCGCACCGAAGAGGGGCACGGGCACGGGCGCGGCACCGGCCACGGAGTGGCCGTCACCGTTCTCAGAGGTTGCGAAGTCCAACTAACACCTGCTCCAGAATGTCCGGATCGACCAGCGTGGCCTGGTTCGGATGCCGGGCGCTCACCCGGCCCGCCGTCAGGAGGTCGGAGAGCAGCACCTTGGTGATGCTCACCGGCAGCCGCAGCTCGGCGGCGATCTCCACCACCGCCGTCGGACGTTCCGTCAGCCGGAGGATCGTCACGTGCTCCGACTGCATGCCCGGGGTCGGCTGGCTCTCCGCGACCACCAGCGTCACCAGGTCGAGCGGCGCTCCGGGCGCGGATCGGCTGCGGCCGCCGGTGAGCGTGTACAGCCGGTCGGGCAGGTCGTCCCTGCCGGGCCGGCTCATGACGTACGGGGCGCCAGAGCAGTGGCCGTGACCACGGTCGTCGTCGTGGCCGCCGTACCCGTGGTGCTCGCCGTACCCGTGGTGCTCGCCGTGCCGGTCGTGCTCGCCGTACCGGTCGTGCCGGCGGCAGCCGTGTGCGTCGGGTGGCGGGGCCGTGCGCTCAGGTGCTCGCCCAACTGTTCGACCAGCTCGCTCATGGTGTGCCCGACGAGCCCGGGGTCCGCCTCCTCGTCCGTCACCACGGCCAGATGCGCGCCCTCGCCCGCCTCCACGATGAACAGGACCCCGCCGTAGAACTCCGTCATCGCCGACCGCACGCCCCCGCTGCCGTCGCCGAACTGGATGGACGCCCCGTGGGACAGCGACTGGATGCCGGCGGCGATCGCGGCCAGCTGGTCGGCCTGGTCGACGGAGAGCTCGGGCGTACGGCACAGTTTCAGGCCGTCCCGGGAGAGGACGAGCGCGTGCCGGGCGCCCGGAGTGCGTTCCAGCAACCCCTCCATGAGCCAGGTGAGCCTGTCGTCGGCGGTGGTGCCGGTGCCGGTCATGGGGTGTGGTCGCCTTCCAGGTG
>NZ_JARGEE010000730.1:0-2462 GCF_033794485.1 Streptomyces sp. MB09-02B | reverse complement strand
GGGCGGAGGGGCGACGGCGGGGGAGGTGCCGGCGGAGAACACGTCGGTGCCGGGTCTGTCGGCAGGGCCCAGGGTCACCGACCCCGGCGCGTACATCTCCTTCACTCCTGTGCCGGGGGCGTTTCCGCTGGTCGGGGCGCCGGTCGTGGTCAGTCCCGAGGATCACCCCGGGGTCGTGCGGGTCGCCGGGGATCTCCGGGACGACATCGAGCGGGTGACCGGTGTCCGGCCCGGGAGCGAGGTCGCGCGGGACGTGGTCCTGGTGGGGACCATCGGGCGCAGCCCCCTGATCGACCGGCTGATCGACGCCGGGAAACTGGACGTCGGTGGGGTCCGGGGGAAGTGGGAGACCTCGCTGCAGACGGTCGTCGAGCGGCCGATGCCCGGGGTGCGGCGGGCCTTCGTCATCGCGGGCAGCGACCAGCGCGGCACGATCTTCGGGGCGTACGACGTCTCGTACGGGATCGGCGTCTCGCCCTGGTACTGGTGGGACGACGTGCCGCCGGTCCGGCGGGGTGCGGTGTACGTGCGGCCGGGCCGCTTCAGTCAGGGGACGCCGGCCGTGAAGTACCGGGGTGTGTTCATCAACGACGAGAACCCGGCGCTCGGGACGTGGGCCCCGGCGTACTTCGGGCCCGGAAAGGCGCCGGGTTACCCCGGGGGCTTCAACGCGGACTTCTGGGCCAAGGTCTTCGAGGCGCTGCTGCGGCTGAAGGGCAACTACGTCTGGCCGGCGGTGTGGGGGCGGGCCTTCGCCGAGGACGATCCGGAGAACCACGCGCGGGCGACCGAGTACGGGATTGTCATGGGCACGTCTCACGAGGCGCCCATGATGCGGGGGATCGAGGAGTGGAACCGGCACGCCGTGCCCGCGGTGCGGGACAGCGCCGGCAACGTGGTGACCCCCGGCCGGGACCCCTACGGGGGCACCGGGGAATGGTCGTACCGGCGCAACGCCGAGGCCGTCCGGGCGTACTGGCGCGATGGTATCCGCCGCATGGTGGACCAGGACTTCGAGGGCGTCGTCACGCTGGGGATGCGCGGGAACGGCGACACGAGCCTCCCGGACGGCGACGGCATCGAGCTGATGCAGGAGATCATCGCGGCGCAGCGCAGGATCATCGAGGAGGTTACGGGGCGTCCGGCGGCGGAGACCCCGCAGGTGTGGACCCTCTACAAGGAGGTCCAGCGCTACTGGGACCGGGGGCTGCGGGCGCCGGACGACGTGACCGTCGTCCTCACGGACGACAACTGGGGGAACATCCGCAAGCATCCGGACCCCGGGGAGCCCGAACGGCCCGGGGGTTACGGGTTGTACTACCACTTCGACTACGTCGGGGTCGGGCGCAACTACAAGTGGGTCGACACGGCCAACCTGGCGAACCTCTGGGAACAGCTGCACGAGGCGGACGCCTACGGCAACCACGGCCTGTGGGTGGTGAACGTCGGCGACCTGAAGGGCAACGAGCTGCCGACCCAGTTCTTCCTCGACTACGCCTGGAATCCGGGGCGTTGGGGGCTGGAGAACCTGGGGGAGTGGGAGCGGGGGTTCGCGCGGCAGCACTTCGGGGAGGAGACCGCGGCGGAGATCGCCGAGGTGCTGAGCGCGTACGGACAGCTGCAGGCGCGCCGCAAGCCCGAGTTGCTGAACCGGCGGATCACGGGCGCCGAGGGCACCACCGAGGTGGTCTACGACGACCAGGAGACGCCGTTCTACTTCGGCCACCGCGAGCTGGAGCGGGTCACGGACGAGTGGCGGGCTCTGGCCAGACGGGCCGAGCGGGTCGGCAGACGGCTTCCGGTGGGCCTGCGGGACGCGTGGTTCGAGCTGGTCGGGTACGCCGTGCTGGCCACGGCGAACCTGTACGGGCTGCGGGAGGCCGAGTTCCAGAATCTCCTCTACGCCCGGCAGGGGCGGGCGGCGACCAACGGCCGGGCGGCGGCCGCCGAGGCGGGACTGGAACGGGACTTCGCCCTGGCGGACCGCTTCAACACCGAGGTCGCGGACGGGAAGTGGCGGGGCTTCCAGACCCAGCCGCACATCGGGTACGGGGACGTGGAGCGCTACGGCCCGAACGCCGGATGGCAGCAGCCGGAGAAGGACCATGTGGCCCTGCCGGACGAGATCTTCCCCAAGGTGCGGCGGATCGAGGTGCCCGAGGCGGCCGGGCTGGGGGTGGCGGTCGACGGGGCGGACGACGTGGGGGAGTGGTGGCCCGCGTCCGTGTCCGGGCCCGGTGCCGCTGGTGCGGAGGCGGTGCTTCCGGTGTTCAGCCCGTACCAGACCCGGCCTCAGCAGTACGTGGAGATCTTCAACCGGGGGCGTACGCCCTTCTCGTACCGGATCGAGTCGTCGGTGCCGTGGCTGGTCGTGGAGCGGCCGCGGGGACGGGTCGAGGAGCAGGTGCGGGTGGCGGTGCGGGTGGACTGGGGGCGGGTGCCGGACGGTGGGGGGCGCGTGG
>NZ_JARGEE010000072.1:0-28392 GCF_033794485.1 Streptomyces sp. MB09-02B | reverse complement strand
GTAGGCGACGACCTCGAACTGCTTGCCCGAGAAGTTCAGCCGCATCCCGTGGGTGAGGTGGCCGCCGTGCGCCAGGTCCAGCCCGAGGATGGTGTCCCCGGGCTGGGCCAGGGCGAACAGGGCCGCCTGGTTGGCGGAGGCACCCGAGTGCGGCTGGACGTTGGCGTACTCGGCGCCGAAGAGGTCCTTCACCCGGTCGATGGCGATCTGCTCGGCGACGTCGACGTGCTCGCAGCCGCCGTAGTAGCGGCGGCCCGGGTAGCCCTCGGCGTACTTGTTGGTGAGGACCGAGCCCTGCGCCTCCATGACCGCCACCGGAGCGAAGTTCTCCGAGGCGATCATCTCCAGGGTGGACTGCTGGCGGTTCAGCTCGGCGTCGACGGCGGCGGCGACGTCCGGATCCAGCTCGTGCAGGGGTGTGTTCAGAAGCGACATGCGTACGACCTCGTCTTCTCAGCCGGCGGTGTGGGCGACGTACTCGTCGGCGGAGAGCAGGTCGTCCGGCTCCTCCGCGACGCGTACCTTGAACAGCCACCCGCCCTCGAACGGGGCGGTGTTCACCAGCGACGGGTCGCTCACCACGTCCTCGTTGATCTCGGTGATCTCACCGGAGACCGGCGAGTACAGGTCGCTGACCGACTTCGTGGACTCCAGTTCGCCACAGGTCTCGCCCGCGGTCACCGTGGAGCCCACCTCGGGGAGCTGGGCGTAGACGACATCGCCGAGCGCGTTCGCCGCGAACTCCGTGATGCCGACCGTCGAGACGCCGTCCTCGGCGACCGACAGCCACTCGTGCTCCTTGCTGTAGCGCAGCTGCTGGGGGTTGCTCATGGCCTGAATTCTCCTGTACGCGAGGGAGTGGTGATGAAGGGGGGACTGCTGAAACCGCTGTTGAGCAGCGCGAATGTGCCCAGTGTCACGCGCGGGGGCGGGCGACCTCGCGCCCAGTGTCTACTTCTGGCGCTTGTAGAACGGCAGCGCCACGACCTCGTACGGCTCGTGGCTGCCCCGAATGTCCACGCCGACCCCGGGGGTGCCCGGCGCGGCGTACATGGCGTCGACGTACGCCATCGCGATCGGCCGGCCCAGCGTGGGAGAGGGAGCGCCGGAGGTGACCTCGCCGACCACCTTGCCCTCGGCGACCACGGGGTACCCGGCGCGGGGGACACGCCGGCCCTCGGCGATCAGGCCGACGAGGACGGGCGGCTCGTGGTTGGCGTTCTCGGCGGCCTCGCGCAGGGCCGCGCGGCCCACGAAGTCGCCCTTGTCGTACTTCACCACCCGCCCGAGGCCCGCGTCGTAGGGGGTCAGCGCCGTGGAGAGCTCATGCCCGTACAGCGGCATGCCCGCCTCCAGGCGAAGCGTGTCCCGGCAGGACAGCCCGCAGGGCACCAGGCCGACGCCCTCGCCCGCCTTGGTCAGCGCCTGCCACAGCTCGACCGCGTGCTCCGGCTTCACGAACAGCTCGAAGCCGTCCTCGCCGGTGTACCCCGTACGGGCGATCAGCGCGGGAACCCCGGCGACCGTGCCGGGCAGGCCCGCGTAGTACTTCAGGCCGTCGAGGTCGGCGTCGGTGAGGGAGGCCAGGATGCCGGGCGACTCGGGGCCCTGCACGGCCAGCAGCGCATAGGCGTCCCGGTCGTCGCGCACTTCGGCGTCGAACCCGGCAGAACGTTCGACGAGCGCGTCCAGGACCACCTGGGCGTTGGAGGCGTTCGCGACGACCAGGTACTCGGTCTCACCCAGGCGGTAGACGATCAGGTCGTCGAGGATGCCGCCGTCCTCGCGGCAGATCATGGTGTAGCGGGCACGACCGACGCCGACGCTCCCGATGTTGCCCACGAGGGCGTAGTTCAGCAGGGCCGCGGCCTGCGGGCCGGTGACGGTGATCTCGCCCATGTGGGAGAGGTCGAAGAGGCCGGCCTTCGTACGGACGGCGAGGTGCTCGTCGCGCTCGGAACCGTAGCGCAGGGGCATGTCCCAGCCCGCGAAGTCGGTCATCGTCGCGCCGAGCGAGCGGTGCAGGGCATCGAGCGCGGTACGGCGCGGTCCGGTGGTGGGGCTGCTGCTCATCGGTTTCTGCTCCCAGGGCATGACAGGCGACAGGCGAGGAAAGTCCTCCCCATCTGTCATCGGAACCTGAGAGGTTCACCACGACCGTACGTACCGGTGGTCGTGACTTGCACCGTGGGTGGAGCCGCCCCCTGCGGAAGAGAGGTACGGCCCGCTTTTCAGATGTGCCTCGCCCACGCGGTATCTGGGCCTGAGAGATTCAAGGGAGGGACTTGCTCCTTCGGCGCCCCAGCGATCGACTGCTGAGAGCTCTCCCGCGCGGGTTCAAGCGGCCGGTATGCAGTTGGCGCGGACATCATTGCACGCATCGACGCGGGGCGGCAGGGGGACCTTTCACAGGTGGGGGACGACGCAGCACAGACAGACACAGCGGTCCGTAGCACTCTTGTGGCAGTACGAGGACTGAACCAGGAGGGATCGGGCATTACCTTCTCTTTACAGTCTGTGGGGATGGGACCTCCATCCCCTGGGGAGGACGATCACGGTGAACAGGACCACGGCGTACGCGACGACCTCGGGCATCGCGGTGCCCAAGCAGCCCGTCGCCCCGGCCGGTGCGGCGTGCGGCCCGTTCCCGAGGGCGGTCGTCCGCGACCTCCGGGAGCGTTCCGGGCGCAGTCCCCACGAGCTGTCCTTCGGGCCGGACGACCTGGTGGTCGTCACCGGCCTCCCCGGCAGCGGCAAGTCGACCCTGATGCGGCGGGCCGTGCCCGGCACCCGCATCGACTCGCAGGACACCCGCGACCGCTTCGACGCCCGCTTCGCCCCTCATCTGCCGTACGCGGTCTACCGCCCCTTCGTGCGCCTCGCGCACTACGCGGGGCTGCGACGCGCCCTCCGCTCGGGGGAGGGCGTCGTCGTGCACGACTGCGGGACGCAGGCGTGGGTGCGCAGCTGGCTCGCCCGCGAGGCCCGTCGCCGGGGCGGCACGCTGCACCTGCTGTTGCTCGACGTCACTCCCGGTGAGGCCCGGGACGGACAGCGGGAGCGGGGCCGGGGGGTCTCCCGGTACGCGTTCGCCCGGCACCGGGAGGCGATGACCCGGCTGCTGCGGGCGGTGGAGAAGGGGAGACTGCCCCAGGGGTGCGGGGCGGCCGTTCTCATCGACCGGGCCGCCGCCGACGTCCTGAAGCGGATCGACTTCCCGCGCTCCTGAGGGGCGCGCCCCCGTCCCGGGAGCAATTAAGGTGCAGGGACAACAGCATCACGGAGCAAAGCGGTAGGCAGCAGATGGACTTCCCGGCGGACTTCCCGGCACAGGCGTATCCCCATGGGCACGGCGGATGGCCCGGCAACGAGCTGGAGGAGGTGCTGTCCGCCTCGCTCGGGGTGCCCCAGGCCGGGGCACGGATCGTGGAGGTGCTGGCCCGCAGCTTCGTCTGGGTGCCGCTGCCGGAGGGCGGCGGCCCGCGGAGCGGTCAGCTCGACCTGCCGACCATGGAGTTCGACGGGCAGGCGTACGTGCCCGTCTTCAGCTCCGAGGAGCAGTTCCGCCAGGTCGTCGGCAACCACATGTCGTACACGATCGCCCCGGCCGTCGAGTTCGCGCGCGGCCTGCCCCCGCAGATCGGGCTCGCCCTGAACCCCGACGGTGTCGTGGGCATCCCGCTGCCGCCGCCCGCCGTGGCCGAGCTGTGCCGGGCCGGGCGGACCCCGCTGGACGGATCGGCGAGCGGCGCCCGGGTCCGCCTCTTCGAACCGGACTGGCAGGACGACCCGGTGGACTTCCTGGCCGCGGCCTCCGCCGAGTTCGCCGGCACCGGAGTCGTCCTCTCCGCCCGCCGCTGCCTCGCCACCATCGAGACCGCCGACCCCGTGATGTTCATCGGCGTCGAACTGGTCTCCTGGGAGGCCGACCGCTCCCTCCCCCTCGCCGCCCTCGGCCGGGCCCTCACCAAGGCTCCCGTCCCCTGGCCGGTCAACATGGTGTTCCTGGACGTGACCCAGGACCCGGTGGGCGACTGGCTCCGCGAAAAGGTACGGCCGTTCCACCAACAGGGCTACTGACCACCGAGCCCCGAAGGGGCGCGGGGCGGTGTCCCTGCGCGGCTCCGCCGCGCGGGCGCGACCAGCCACGACGCACCCGCGGCCCGCGATGCACCACAACCCCCGAGCCCTGACCGGCTCGACCTGTCCACCACCTAAGCTGTTCCTAAAACCAAGGTCCAACACTGAAGGGCGGCCAACGTGAGCGGCAGCGGCCAGGTCGAGCACATGCTGCGCCAGGTGACGCCCGGGCGTTACGACGCCTACGAGGCGCTGCTGCGTGCCCTGGCCACCTCGTCCTCCGGGCAGATCTGGATGCTGCTCTGGCACGGCCAGGCCGGCTCCCCGGACGCCCAGTACGGGAACATGGAGGTCGACGGGTTCAACTACGCCCCGTGCGTGACCTCCGCCCAGGAGCTCTCCGCCAGTGGCTGGAACCGCAGTTACGAGGTGGTCGACGGCCTCGACGTGGCCCGCACCCTCTACCCCGACCACTACGGCCTCTGGCTCAACCCGCACGCCCCGGGCGGCGGCGTCGGCATCCCCTGGCTCGACCTGCGCCGGATCGCCACCGGCCTGGAGCGGCAGCCCGCCGGCCCCCTCAGACTGTCCGAACCGGCCATCGAGATCCCGCAGTTCTACGCCCTGCTGACGCAGAACGCCCACCGCACGCCCGCCGTGCGCGCGTTGCGCCGCGCCTGGGTGCAGCCCGCGCTCGGCGCGCCGTACCTGGCCATCGGCCTCGACGTGTACGACACCTCGCCGCCGGCCGTCGACTCGGTGCGGGCGATGATGCAGCAGTCCATCGGCGCGGTCCCGGACGGTCTGCCCGTCTCCACCGTCGCCATGTCCGACGAGTACGACCCGGTAGCCATGTGGCTGCGCGCGGGCGCGCGCCCCTTCTACGACCGCGAGGCACACGCCCCGGCCCCGGCCCAGGCCCCGGCGGCCGGGTACGGCTACCCGGGCCCCCCGTCGTACTGACCCGCCGGGGCCTCGACCGAACAGGAACCACGTTCGCTCGCGCACCGTTTCCCGCATTTGTTCTCCGCTCGGGCGTGCGGCCGTCCGCGCTCCCACGAAGTACCGGTGCGAGCACCTGGCTCGAAAGACTCGATTCCCCCAAAGGACCCTTGAGTTTGCACAGGTGAATAGTGGGCGGCCGGCCGGTGTGCCCTCGAGGTCTGCCGGTGTGCCCTCGGGGTCCACCCGGGGTGACTCGGACGCGTCCTCCGGCAGCTGGACGCGGACTTCTCCTCGATCCATTCTTCGCGCGTAGATGACGACGGATAGTTGTGAATGCTGGCACTCTGTCCGTTACGTCCCAACTGGCCCGCGTCCGAGGGGCGTTACCCGCTGTTCGGATAACGGAATCCCCGGCGCCGCATCACGGTTGTGCATACTTTCTTCGCCAGGCCTGGCGGGTGATCGCGGCGACGTTGAAGACTCCCCCACGTCAGACGCGGGATCGACGGATCCCGTGATCGATGGAAAGTCGACAAAGCCGTAATCCGCGGCGGGTGTAGGCCGGTTACCGCCGGCGAGGAGGGTCGGGTCACTGTGACCGCACCGATCGAGACCACTGGGGCGCAGACCGACGCTCAGCCCGAAGCCGTGCTGGAAGGTGTCGAGGCCAAGAAGATCGAGGGCCGTTCCCTCGGCCAGATCGCCTGGACCCGCTTCAAGCGCGACAAGGTGGCGGTCGCCGGCGGCATCATCGTCGTCCTGCTGATCCTGATCGCAGCCCTCTCCCGGCCGTTGCAGTCGATGCTGGGCCTCGACCCCAACGCGTTCAACCAGGACCTGATCGACCCCAACACCTCCCTCCCCAAGGGCGACTTCGGCGGGATGAGCTGGGACCACCCGCTCGGCGTCGAGCCGAAGTTCGGCCGCGACATCCTCGCCCGCATCCTGGAGGGCTCCTGGGTCTCGCTGGTGGTGGCCTTCGGCGCGACGATCCTGTCCAACGCCATCGGTGTGGTGCTCGGCCTGGTCGCCGGCTACTACGGCGGCCGGGTCGACACGATCGTGAGCCGGCTGATGGACACGTTCCTCGCGTTCCCGCTGCTGCTCTTCGCCATCGCCATCTCCGCCACGCTCCAGGGCGGCGCCTTCGGCCTCGAAGGACTGCCGCTGCACATCACGGTGCTGATCTTCGTCATCGGCTTCTTCAACTGGCCGTACATGGGACGCATCGTGCGCGGTCAGACCCTGGCGCTGCGCGAGCGGGAGTTCATCGACGCCTCGCGCGGGATGGGGGCGGGCGGCCCGTACGTCCTGTTCAAGGAACTGCTGCCCAACCTCGTCGCGCCGATCATCGTCTACTCGACCCTGCTCATCCCGACCAACATCATCTTCGAGGCGTCGCTCAGCTTCCTCGGGGTCGGGATCCAGCCGCCGCAGGCCTCCTGGGGCGGCATGCTCAACCAGGCCGTCGACTTCTTCGAGGTCGACCCGCAGTACATGATCGTTCCCGGCCTCGCGATCTTCATCACGGTGCTGGCCTTCAACCTCCTCGGTGACGGCCTCCGGGACGCCCTCGACCCCCGCAGCCGCTGACGTCTGCGGTCTGTCGTCCCACACAACTGTCCAACTACGAAGGGGAAACCGACCATCATGCGAAGGTCAGCAATGGCCGCGGTCGCGGTTGCGAGCGCCGCCGGTCTGCTCCTGTCCGCCTGCAGCAAGGCGGATGACGGCACGGACACCCCCAAGGGCGCCGGCGCCAACGCCGCGACCAAGGGTGTCGTCAACGAGTCCACCCACAAGGGCGGCACGGTCACGTACGCCAGCTCCGACGCCCCGGAGTCCCTCGACCCGGGCAACATGTACTACGCGTACGGCTTCAACTTCAGCCGTCTCTACGCGCGTCCGCTGATGACGTTCAAGCCGGCCGCCGGTGAGGCGGGCAACGAGATCGTCCCGGACCTCGCCGAGGGCAAGGGCACGCCCAGCGACGGTGGCAAGACCTGGACGTACAAGATCCGTCAGGGCGTCAAGTACGAGGACGGCACCCCGGTCACGTCCAAGGACGTCAAGTACGCCGTGGAGCGCTCGAACTTCGCGCGTGACGTGCTCTCGCTCGGTCCGAACTACTTCCAGCAGATGCTGAACGACCCGAAGAAGTACAAGGGTCCCTACAAGGACAAGAGCGACAAGGGCATCTCGTCCATCGAGACCCCGGACGACCAGACCATCGTCTTCAAGCTGAACAAGCCGTTCTCCGAGTTCGACTACCTGGCCACCATGCCGCAGACGGCTCCGGTGCCCCGGGACAAGGACACCGGCGTCGACTACACCAAGAAGGTCGTCTCCACCGGCTCGTACAAGTTCGAGAAGTACGAGGAGGGCAAGCAGATAGTCCTCGTGCGCAACGACCAGTGGGACGCCAAGACGGACCCGCTGCGCAAGCAGTACCCGGACAAGATCGTGGTGAACCTGAAGGTCAACAAGGCCACCATCGACAAGGACGTGATGGCCGGCGACACCATGATCGACATCCAGGGCACCGGTGTCGACCAGCAGACGCAGGCGCAGATCCTGAAGGACAAGGACCAGCTCGCCAACACGGACAACACGCCCGGCGGCCGTCTTGTCTACACGGCCATCAACACCAAGGTGGCGCCGTTCGACAACGTCGAGTGCCGCAAGGCCGTGGAGTACGCGATCGACAAGGTCGCCGTGCAGACCGCGATGGGCGGCCCGTACCGCGGTGACATCGCCTCCACCGTCCTGCCCACGGACGTCTCGGGCTACGAGAAGGCCGACATGTACGCCACCCCGGACAACAAGGGTGACGTCGCCAAGGCCAAGGAGCACCTGAAGGCCTGCGGCAAGGAGGGCGGCTTCAAGACCTCCATCTCCGCCCGCACCGACCGTCAGGGCGAGGTCGACGCGGCCACCGCGATCGTCGAGGCGCTGAAGAAGGTCGGCATCCAGGCCGACATCAAGCAGTACCCGTCGGGCAAGTACTTCTCCGACTACGCGGGTGTGCCGACGTTCAACAAGAAGAACGACATCGGCCTGATCATGATGCAGTGGGGCGCCGACTGGCCCACCGGCTACGGCTTCCTGCAGCAGATCGTGCACGGCAAGGCCATCGGCCAGTCCGGCAACACCAACCTGTCCGAGCTGGACGACCCGGCGATCAACAAGCTGCTCGACGACGCGATCGGCAACACCGACGAGGCCGCCCGCACCGCCGCGTACACCGAGGTCGACAAGAAGGTCATGGAGCAGGCCGCCATCGTCCCGCTGACCTACTTCAAGGTCCTGCTGTACCGCTCGCCGAACGCCACCAACCTGGTGTCGTCCGCGGCCTTCAGCGGTCAGTACGACTACCTCAACATCGGTACCACGGAGAAGAAGTAGCCCCGGAAGGCAGGTGAAGGCATTGGCGCCCGCGGGTGAGCACACCCGCGGGCGCCGGCGCCGGTCCTCGTGATCTCGTACATCATCCGCCGGACGATCGCGGCGGTGATCCTGCTGCTCGTCGTCACCGCGGTCACCTTCGGCATCTTCTTCATCCTGCCGAAGCTCGCCGGGCAGAGCATCGACCAGCTGGCACAGCAGTACATCGGCAAGAACCCCACGCCCGAGGACATCGCGGCGGTCAAGCGGAACCTGGGTCTGGACCAGCCGGTCTACGAGCAGTACTGGAACTTCCTCAAGGGGATCGTCTCCGGTGCCACGTACGACCTCGGACCCACCACGGTCCGCTGCGACGCGCCCTGCTTCGGCTACTCCTTCAAGGACCACCTGGAGGTCTGGCCGCAGCTCACCAGCCGCCTGCCGGTGACCATCTCGCTCGCGTCCGGTGCCGCCGTGCTGTGGCTGCTGGGCGGTATCGCGGCCGGTGTCATCTCGGCCCTCAAGCCCGGGTCGATCTTCGACCGGGCCGCCATGGGCGTGGCCCTCGCGGGCGTCTCCCTGCCCATGTTCTTCACCGGTCAGCTGGCCCTGCTGCTGTTCAGCTACCAGCTGGAGATCTTCGGCAGGACCTACGTCCCCTTCACCGAGAACCCCTCGCAGTGGGCCAACACCCTCTTCCTGCCCTGGTGTTCCCTGGCGCTCCTGTACTCGGCCATCTACGCCCGGCTCACCCGCTCGGGCATGCTGGAGACGATGAACGAGGACTACATCCGCACCGCGCGTGCCAAGGGCCTGCGGGAGCGCAACGTGGTCGTCAAGCACGGTCTGCGGGCCGCGCTGACCCCGCTGGTGACCGTCTTCGGCATGGACGTCGGCCTGCTCCTCGGCGGTGCCCTCATCACCGAGACCGTCTTCTCCCTGCACGGCATCGGTGAGTACGCGGTCCAGTCGATCAGCGCCAACGACCTGCCCCCGATCCTCGGGGTGACCCTGCTCGCGGCGTTCTTCGTCGTCTTCATGAACCTTGTGGTGGACCTGCTGTACGCCACGATCGACCCGCGGGTGAGGCTCTCGTGACCGAACTGTCCAAGACCGGGGCCGCCGTCGGCGAGCCCGCACGCGCCGGGGACGCCCCCGAGGCGTTCCTCGAGGTGCGCGACCTCAAAGTGCACTTCCCCACCGACGACGGCGTGGTCAAGTCCGTCGACGGCCTCTCCTTCCAGCTGGAGAAGGGCAGGACCCTCGGCATCGTGGGCGAGTCCGGCTCCGGCAAGTCGGTGACCTCGCTCGCGATCATGGGCCTGCACCGTCTCGGCGCGCGCGGCAAGAACGTGCGGATGTCCGGCGAGATCTGGCTCGACGGCAAGGAGCTCGTCGGGGCGAGCCCCGACGAGGTGCGCCGGCTGCGCGGCCGCGACATGGCGATGATCTTCCAGGACCCGCTGTCCGCGATGCACCCGTACTACAAGGTCGGCAGCCAGATCGTGGAGGCGTACCGCGTCCACCACGACGTCAGCAAGAAGGTCGCCCGCAAGCGCGCCATCGAACTCCTCGACCGCGTCGGCATCCCGGAGCCCCACAAGCGGGTCGACGGCTACCCGCACGAGTTCTCCGGCGGTATGCGCCAGCGCGCCATGATCGCCATGGCCCTGGTCAACAACCCGGAACTGCTGATCGCCGACGAGCCCACCACCGCGCTCGACGTGACCGTGCAGGCGCAGATCCTCGACCTGATCCGGGACCTGCAGAAGGAGTTCGGCTCGGCGGTCATCATCATCACGCACGACCTCGGCGTGGTCGCCGAGATCGCCGACGACATCCTCGTGATGTACGGCGGGCGCTGTGTGGAGCGCGGTCCGGTCGACGACATCTTCCACCAGCCCCAGCACCCCTACACCTGGGGCCTGCTCGGTTCGATGCCGCGTATCGACCGCGCCCAGACCGACCGGCTCATCCCGGTCAAGGGCCAGCCGCCGAGCCTCATCAACGTCCCCTCGGGCTGCGCCTTCAACCCGCGCTGTCCCTACGCGGACGTCCCCAAGGACAATGTCACCCGCACCGAGCGCCCCGACTTGCGCGAGGTCGGCGGCCGGCACTTCACCGCCTGCCACCTCTCGCAGGAGGACCGCACGCGGATCTGGACCGAAGAGATTGCGCCGAAGCTGTGAGTGAGACTGAGACCGGGGCCAAGACCGGGAGCGGGGCCGCCGTGCCGGCCCCGCGCGCCGACGCCGACGAGAAACCGCTGCTCAGGGTCGAGGGCCTGGTCAAGCACTTCCCCATCAAGAAGGGCCTGCTCCAGCGGCAGGTCGGGGCGGTCAAGGCCGTCGACGGCATCGACTTCGAGGTCCGCCGGGGCGAGACCCTCGGCGTGGTGGGCGAGTCCGGCTGCGGCAAGTCGACCATGGGCCGGCTCATCACCCGCCTCCTCGAACCCTCCGGTGGGAAGGTCGAGTTCGACGGTACGGACATCACGCACCTGAAGACCGCCGGCATGCGCCCGCTGCGCCGCGACATCCAGATGATCTTCCAGGACCCGTACGGTTCGCTGAACCCCCGGCACACCATCGGCACCATCGTCTCGGCGCCCTTCAAGCTGCAGGGCGTGGAGCCCGAGGGCGGGGTGAAGAAGGAGGTCCAGCGCCTCCTGGAGCTGGTGGGCCTGAGCCCCGAGCACTACAACCGCTACCCGCACGAATTCTCCGGCGGCCAGCGCCAGCGCATCGGCATCGCCCGCGCGCTCGCCCTCAAGCCCCGGATGGTCGTCGCGGACGAGCCGGTCTCGGCGCTCGACGTGTCGATCCAGGCCCAGGTCGTCAACCTGATGGACGACCTCCAGGACGAGCTCGGCCTGACGTACGTGATCATCGCGCACGACCTCTCCGTCGTCCGCCATGTCTCCGACCGCATCGCGGTGATGTACCTCGGCAAGATCGTCGAACTCGCCGACCGGGACTCGCTGTACGCGGCGCCGATGCACCCGTACACCAAGGCGCTGCTGTCGGCCGTGCCGATCCCGGACCCGTCGCGTCGGGGAGCCAAGAGCGAGCGCATCCTGCTCAAGGGCGACGTGCCCTCGCCGATCGCGCCGCCGAGCGGATGCCGCTTCCACACCCGCTGCTGGAAGGCCACCCAGGTCTGCAAGACCACCGAGCCGCCGCTCGCCGAGCTGAAGCCGGGCCAGCGGGTCGCCTGCCACCACCCGGAGAACTTCGAGGACCAGCAGCCGCAGGACGTCGTCCTGCTGACGGCCGCGAAGGAGGCGGGGGAGCTGGTGCCGGACGCGGTGAAGAAGGCGGAGGCGCCGGCTGCACCGCAGGCACCGGAGGTCCCCGAGCGGCCGGAGGAGCCGGAGGAACCGGAGGAACCGGAGGAACCGGAGGAGCCCGAGGTTCCCCAGGAGCCGGAAGCGCCCAAGGAACCGGAAGCGCCCAAGGAGCCCGAAGGACCCACGAAGCCCGGTAAAGACTGACGCCAGACGGTGTGCGCCTTGTATTGCAAGGCGCACACCTGTTTGCGAGGCAGAATGTACGGGTGTCCCCGTACCCGCTCGACCTGATCGGCATCTTCGTCTTCGCCATCTCCGGCGCGCTGCTGGCCGTCCGCAAGAACTTCGACATCTTCGGCATCGCCGTCCTCGCCGAGGTCACCGCGCTCGGCGGCGGCCTGTTCCGAGACCTGATCATCGGCGCCGTGCCGCCGGCCGCCTTCACCGACCTCGGCTACTTCCTCACTCCGCTGCTCGCCGCCCTCCTCGTCTTCTTCCTGCATCCGCACGTGGAGCGCATCCAGACGGGCGTGAACGTCTTCGACGCGGCCGGCCTCGGCCTCTTCTGCGTCGCGGGCACGACGAAGGCATACGACTACGGGCTCGGCCTGACCGCCTCCGCCACCCTCGGCCTCGCCACGGCGGTCGGCGGCGGTGTGCTGCGGGACGTCCTCGCCAACGAGGTGCCCTCCCTGCTGCGCTGGGACCGCGACCTGTACGCCGTGCCCGCGATGGTCGGCGCCGGGCTGGTCGTCCTGTGCATCAGCCAGGACGCCCTGACCCCCGTCACCTCCGCCCTCGCCGCGATCACGGCCTTCGTCCTGCGGCTGCTGGCGATGCGCTACCACTGGCGGGCCCCGCGGGCGTGGAACCGGCGGTCGTCGGCGGTCGAGGGTGAGGCATAAAGCTACCGCTTAGTAATGAGCTGATGTACGGTTCATCCATGCCCGAAGCAGCTTCCGTACAGGCCACCGTCGGCGACAGCGAGTTCGACCGGGACACCGAGGTCACCCGGCGGGCGCCCGGCGTCTACGACATCGACCTCTCCGCCGGCTGGACGATCATCGGCGCCGTCAACGGCGGCTATCTCCTGGCCGTCCTCGGTCGCGCTCTCGCCGACGCGCTCCCGCACGACGACCCGTTCACGATCTCCGCGTACTACCTGACCGCGTCCCAGCCCGGCCCCGCGGTCGTCCGCACGGACGTCGTCCGCACCGGCCGGACCCTGTCGACCGGCCAGGCATCCCTCTTCCAGTACGACGACGAGGGCCGCGAGATCGAGCGGATACGCGTCCTCGCCTCCTACGGCGACCTGGACTCCCTCCCGGACGACGTCCGGACGACGGCGAAGCCGCCCGCGATCCCGCCGATCGAGCAGTGCTTCGGCCCGCAGGACGCTCCCGGCCCCGTGCCCGGCGGCTCCGCCATCGCCGACCGGCTGTTCCTGAAGCTCGACCCCGCGACGCTGGGCTGGGCCCTGGGCGCGCCCTCCGGCAAGGGCGAGATGCGGTCCTGGTTCGGGCTCGCCGACGGCCGCGACGCCGACCCGTTCTCCCTGCTCCTCGCGGTGGACGCGCTGCCGCCGACCGCCTTCGAGATGGGTCTGAAGGGCTGGGTCCCGACGGTCGAGCTGACCGCGCACATCCGGTGCCGCCCGGCGCCGGGACCGCTCCGGGTCGCCATCACCACGCGCAATCTCGCCGGAGGTTTCCTGGAGGAGGACGCCGAGGTCTGGGACAGCGCGGACCGACTGGTCGCCCAGTCGCGGCAGTTGGCGAGGGCCAGGCTGTCGGACTGAGGCGCCGGGTGCCGGTCGTCGAAGGGCGTTGGTGATCGCTTTGCCGTTCGCTTTGCCGTTCGCACAGGGAGGGCACAGCGCGGACCCGAGAGACCCCCAGACCGCGTTGATTCGATGCCGCTCTCGAACTCCCTCGTCGTTCCAGGAGTTGGCTCTCACGAAGCGTGCACGTCTCGTCCCCGCCGTCGCCCTGCTCGCGGCCGCACCCCTCTTCCTGGTGGCGTGCGGCTCCGGCGACTCGTCGTCCACCTCGAACAGCGGCAACCCGGACGGGCGGCAGAGCTGTCAGCCGCCCTCGGGTGCACCCTCGGGCGCACCCTCCGGTCAGCCCTCGGGCGCGCCCAGCGGTGCGCCGGGCGGTGGCAGCCGGAACGGCGGCCCCGGTGACGGTGGTGGCTGCGGCGGTCCCGGCGGCGGTCAGGGTCAGGGCGGCCAGGTGCCGAGCGGGGCGCCGAGCGGCGCACCGAGCCAGGAGGCGTCGGCATCGGCGTCCGAGGACAGCTGACCGGCCGAGTGCGGAAGACGGAGGGCGCGCCCCGAGCACGGGGCGCGCCCTCCCTCGCGCGTGCGCGGAGGGGTGTCAGTCCAGCCAGTGGCGGCAGCCGATGCTGATCAGCCGCATCCGTCGGCCCGCCAGCCGGGTCACCCGCAGGCGCTCCTCCTCCGGCTGTTCCTGGGCCTCCAGGAACAGCGAGGCGGTGATCAGCATCTGATCGACGTACAGGCCCGCGAGCATCAGCCGGTCGTCGTCGCTCCACCCCGCGGTCTCCGGCCGTTTGGCCAGCTCACCGCGCACCTCCTCGGCGAACCGGGCCAGTTGGCCCTGGATGGCGTCCCGTACCGGCTGGACCCCGCCGTGCCGTTCGCGCGCGATGAACCGGACGTGTGCGGGGTACCCGTCGACGTGGCGGGCGATCAGATCCACGGCGCGCTCGATGAGTTCGTCACTGTCGCCCACCGCCGACATCAGATCCCCGAGCACGGGGTGCAGACTGCCGAGCGCCTCCTCGACCAGCGCGACACCGAGGTCGGCGGTCGACCGGAAGTGGCGGTAGAAGGCGGTGGGGGCGACGCCCACGGCCCGGGTGACCTCGCGGAGTCCCAGGCTGCTGAGGCTCTGCTCCTCCAGCAGGGCGAGCGCGGCGTCCATGAGCGCCCGCCGCGTCTTCTGCTTCTGCACCTGCCGGACGCCGAAAGTGTGACTCATGCCATGCAGTTAACAACTGTTCTCTGTAATTGCAAAGCCGGGGTGCGCGCTAGACTTGTGAGTCAGTGAACAACTGTAACCACAACCGTTCACCCAACTGTCACGAGAGGCGTTCCCACGATGTTGTTCCTCGTCGCCGCACTTCTGCTGCTGGGTGTCGTCCTGGGCACCGTGGCTCATGTGCCGCCGACCGTCTCCACCGTCCTGGCCGTCGGTATCGCCCTCTGGCTGGCGATCTTCGCGTACCGCGAGCGCCACGCCCGTCGCGGCCGCGGCACGCACTGACCGTTCACCGCCACCGCCACCGCACCGCCGAACGACCGTCCGCCGAGAACCCGTTGGGAGCAGACCGACCATGCAGCTCACCGCCGCACGTCAGCAGACCGGAACGACCATCACTCGCCCCCGAGGCCGTGACGCCGACGGCATGGCCGTCGCCTCCTTCGTCCTCGGCCTGTTGGGTCTCCTCGTCCTCAACCTCTTCCTCGGCCCGATCGCGATCGTCCTCGCGGCGGTGGCCCTCAAGCGCGGCACGACACGACGGGGCCGCGCTTTCCTGGGCCTCGGCCTGGGCGTCGCCGACCTGATCGTCCTCGCCACCCTGATGCAGACGACGAACACGGTGTCCTGGAGCATCTGACGGCAGAGACCGAGACCGTGACCGAGACCGAGGCCGGGACCAAGACCGAGACCGAGACCGTGACCGGGACCCGGACCCTGGCCGGACCGGGGCCCACTGCTGAGTCCGCCCGGACACGGCCCCGTAGAATCGGCTCACCATGGCTTACCTCGACCACGCGGCGACCACCCCGATGCTCCCCGAGGCGGCAGAGGCCCTGACCGCCCAGCTGAGCGTCACCGGCAACGCCTCCTCGCTGCACGCCTCCGGCCGCCGAGCGCGGCGCACCGTCGAGGAGGCCCGGGAGACCCTCGCCGAGGCCCTCGGGGCCCGCCCCAGCGAGGTGGTCCTCACCTCCGGCGGCACCGAGGCCGACAACCTCGCCGTGAAGGGGCTGTACTGGTCCCGCCGCGACGCCGACCCGGCCCGCACCCGGGTCCTCGCCAGCCCCGTCGAACATCACGCGGTCCTCGACGCCGTCCACTGGCTCGGCGACCACGAGGGCGCCACCGTCGAGTACCTCCCGGTCGACTCGTACGGCCGGGTCCACCCCGAAGCCCTTCGCGAGGCCGTCGCCCGCAACCCCGACGACGTCGCCCTGGCCACCGTCATGTGGGCCAACAACGAGATCGGCACGATCATGCCGGTCCGCGAACTCGCCGACGTGGCCGCGGAGTTCGGTGTCCCCCTGCATGCCGACGCGGTACAGGCCTTCGGTCAGGTTCCGGTCGACTTCGACGCCTCCGGGCTCGCCGCGATGACCGTCTCCGGCCACAAGATCGGCGGCCCGTACGGGATCGGCGCGCTGCTGCTGGGCCGCGAGTACAGCCCCGTACCCGTGCTGCACGGCGGCGGTCAGGAGCGCCATGTCCGCTCCGGCACCCTCGACGTCCCGGCCGTCGCCTCCTTCGCGGTCGCCGGCCGGCTAGCCGCCGAACAGCGGGAGTGGTTCGCCCGGGAGATCGGCACCCTGCGCGACGCCCTCGTCGAGGCGGTCCGTACGGCGGTGCCGGACGCCGTCCTGGGCGGGGACCCGTCCCCGGCGGGACGCCTCCCGGCCAACGCGCACTTCACGTTCCCCGGCTGCGAGGGCGACTCGCTGCTCCTGCTGCTCGACGCCCAGGGCATCGAGTGCTCCACGGGGTCCGCCTGCACGGCCGGCGTCGCCCAGCCCAGCCACGTCCTCCTCGCCACCGGCACCGATCCCGACCTGGCCCGCGGCACCCTCCGCTTCTCCCTCGGCCACACCTCCACGGAGGCGGACGTCGAGGCGGTGGCGAAGGCGATCGGCCCGGTGGTGGAACGCGCCCGCACCGCGGGTCTGAGCTGAGACCTCGTACCCCGTACGTGAGCTGACGGCGGGTCCGCGGTCACCGAGTCCGCTCGTCCCGGTGGTGCCGACGGCCCGGAGCGTCACGGCGTCACGGCGCACCGTGTCATCGCGTCCCGAGATCCATTGCCCCGGCTGTCGGAGTCAGGCAGGCGTCGACGTCCCGGTCTTCGCCGCCGCGCGCACCAGCTTCATGTAGCGGTCCCAGTCCCAGCCCTCGCCGGGGTCCGTGTGGTCCGTCCCCGGGACCTCGACATGGCCGAGGATGTGCTCGCGGTCGAGAGGGATGTCGTAGCGCGCGCAGATCCGGGCCGTCAGCCGTGCGGAGGCCTCGTACATCTCGTCGGTGAAGTCCTCGGGCTTCTCGACGAAACCCTCGTGCTCGATGCCGACGCTGCGCTCGTTGTAGTCGCGGTTGCCCGCGTGGTACGCCACGTCCAGCTCGCGGATCATCTGTGCGACATGACCGTCCTTGCGGACGATGTAGTGCGCCGCCGCGCCGTGCGCCGGGTCCTGGAAGACCTTCACCGCGCTGTCGAAGCTGCCCTGGGTGACATGGATGATCACCATGTCTATGCCGAAGTCGTCCGGCCGGTCCGCCAGGCGCCAGTTCGCGTCCGACGCCGCGACCCACTTCGCGCCCGTGTAGTCGACCTCACCGTCCTTGCGCGGCTTCGTGACCCCCGGCACCCGCCACCACGCGCGCGTCAGCTCGTCCCGCGCCACCACGGCCGTACCCACGGCGGCCACGGCCGTGCCGATGAGCAGCGCGCGGCGGCCGACGCGGCGGTCCGCGTCCCTGCCGCCGGAGGCGCTCGCGCCGCCGGTCCCGGAACCGTTCTTCGAAGCCCTTCTCGTTCCCACGAGACCGTCAACGGATATGCGCGGGCTCCGGTTCCCGGCGCCCCGTACCCTGGAAGGGTTATGACTGAGACCTCGCAGCAGACCCCGCAGCGCCCCCGCCCCCTCCGTGTCCTCGCCGCCATGTCCGGCGGGGTCGACTCCGCCGTGGCCGCCGCCCGCGCGGCGGAAGCCGGGCACGACGTGACGGGCGTCCATCTGGCGCTGTCCGCGAACCCGCAGTCCTTCCGGACCGGTGCGCGCGGCTGCTGCACGATCGAGGACTCCCGGGACGCCCGCCGCGCCGCCGACGTCATCGGCATCCCCTTCTACGTCTGGGACCTCGCCGAGCGCTTCCGCGAGGACGTCGTCGAGGACTTCATCGCCGAGTACGAGGCCGGGCGCACCCCGAACCCGTGCCTGCGCTGCAACGAGAAGATCAAGTTCGCGGCCCTGCTCGACAAGGCCCTCGCCCTGGGCTTCGACGCCGTCTGCACGGGCCACTACGCCCAGGTGATCGTCCGTGAGGACGGCACACGCGAGCTGCACCGCGCCTCCGACATGGCCAAGGACCAGTCGTACGTCCTGGGCGTGCTCGACGACCGGCAGCTCGCCCACGCCATGTTCCCCCTCGGCGACACGGTGACGACGAAGGACGAGATCCGCGCGGAGGCGGAGCGCCGGGGACTGGCGGTCGCCAAGAAGCCCGACTCCCACGACATCTGCTTCATCGCCGACGGCGACACCCAGGGCTTCCTCGCCCACCGGCTGGGCCGCTCCGAGGGCGACATCCTCGACGAGTCCGGCAACGTCCTGGGCACCCACGAGGGCGCCTACGGCTACACCATCGGCCAGCGCAAGGGCCTGCGCATCGGCACGCCCGCCCCCGACGGCAAGCCGCGCTACGTCCTCGACATCTCCCCGGTGGACAACACGGTGACGGTCGGCCCGGCCGCCGCCCTCGACGTCGACGCCCTGACCGCGATCCGCCCCCGCTGGTGCGGTGCGGCCCCCACGGGCCCCGGCACCTACACGGCCCAGCTGCGCGCCCACGGCGGCGAGACCGAGGTCCGCGCGGAGCTGGTCGACGACACCCTCCAGGTCCGCTTCACCGAGCCGGTCCGCGGCGTGGCCCCCGGCCAGGCGATCGTCCTGTACGACGGCACGCGCGTCGTGGGGTCGGCGACGATCGCGTCGACCACGCGCGCTGCGGCCGGGGTGGCCTAGGGCGCGTATCTGGTTGTGATCAATGGATGGTTCGGGTGAGGTCCTTGAGCCAGATCATCGAGGCGCGGAGGTGGAGTCCGGCGCGGTAGCTGTCCGGGCTCTTGTCGTACCGGGTGGCGACGCCTCGCCAGGCCTTCAGCTTGTTGATCAGCCGCTCGACGGTGTTCCGCTCCTTGTAAAGATCGGCGTCGTGACTGACAGGCCTACCACCCTTGCTGCCCTTCTTCTTCCGGTTGGTGGCCTGGTCCTTCTTCTCCGGGATGACCGCCTTGATACGGCGTTTGCGCATGTGGGCGCGGTTGCCGCGGGACGAGTACGCCTTATCCCCGGCCACCGCGTGGGGCCGGGTGCGGGGACGGCCGCCGGGACCGCGGACCCGTACCTTCCCCAGCACGGGGATGAACTGCGGGCTGTCGGCAGCCTGTCCCGCGGTCAGGATGAACGCCACGGGGCGGCACTTCCGGTCGCCGGCGACATGGATCTTGCTGGTCTGTCCGCCCCTGGAACGTCCGAGCAGGGCGGCCTTCAGCCGTACGCGGTAGTGGAGTCGATGCTGACGAGGGACAGGTCCACCTCGCCCCGCTTCGCGGCTTCCGCGATCAGGCCCTCAAGGAGGGCCTCGAACACGCCGACGTCGCGCCACTGCCGGAAGCGGTTATGGACGGTCGACCAGGCACCGAACTCCGCCGGCATCTCCCGCCATTGCCCGCCCGTCCTGAACCGCCAGATCACGCCCTCGAACTGCTGCCGCAGCCGCTCGGGGTACGGTCCGTATCGGCCGACCGGCAGGTACGGGCATATGAACTCCCACTCTGCATCCGCTAATTGCGCTCGCGTCACGCAGCCCGGCTTACCGGATCAAGCTCCAGCGGGAGAGCAAGTCCAGCGGAGTGATCAAAAATTCGACACATGCATACCTAGCTGGCTTGCAGAGCGACGAGGAGCCTGGTTCGCAGTAGCTCTACGGCTGGGGAGTGCTGGCCTCGGTGGGTGATGAGTCCGAGCCGGGCGTGCGTGGCGGCGTCGGTGAGCGGGACAGTCCGCAGGCCGGTGCCCTGTGTGGAGGAGGCGCTGAGAACGGCGGCTCCAGCACCGCGCTCAGCGAGGCGGAGCAGGGTGACCGGGGAACTGGCGTCGATGTCCACGCGTGGGTCGAGGCCGACCCTGTGGCAGGAGTCCTCGTAGGCGGCGCGAATGCCGGTGCCCGGGGAGAGGCAGAGGATCTTCTCATCCCAGAGGTCGGCGAGGCGCAGTTCCGTCCGGTCGAGAGGGTGCCCGGCCGGGACGACGGTGGTGATCGGCTCGTCGATGACGATACCCACCTCCAGGCCTGGGGCGACGTCGCCCGCGTAGCCGATCAGGGCCAGGTCCAGAGAGCTGGAGAGGACTTGGGTCTGGAGGTCGTCGGAGTAGCCCTCGTGAAGGCTGAGCTCGATGCCGGGGTGGGTGCGTCCGAGGTCGGCGACGGTGTCGAGGAAAGCCGGGATGGAGCAGCCCATGATCATGCCGAGACGGACCCGGCCGCGGACGGCATCGGCGAACTCGGCGGCGGTGTGCTGGATGGCCTCGAAAGTAGCGAGGGCGTTCTTCGCAAGAGGGAGAACGGCCTCGCCAACTGGGGTGAGACGGATTTGACGGCCGGAGCGGTCGAGCAGTTGCTGGCCCAGCTCCAGCTCCAGCTTGGCCACTTGGGTGCTGATGCCGGACTGGCTGACGTGCAGGCGATGGGCGGCGGCGGTGAAGGTGCCCTCGTCCATGACCGCGGCGAAGTAGCGCAGCTGGTGGATCTCCATATCCGGTGATGATAGATGCTATCTGATCTATCTGTTGGACGGATGGATTGGGCTGGTTGAAGGATGGAGGCATGACCAGGACGAAGATTGCGCGAGAGCTTGCCGAGACCTACTTCACCGCCTGGGAGGAGGGCGACTTCGAGGCCTTGCGGGGGCTGCTGGCCGAGGATGTCGACTTCGTCGGAGCGCTGGGAACGGCGTCAGGGGTTGAGGAGGCGCTCGCTGGGTTGAAAGGGCTCGGTCAGGTTCTGGAGAAGATCGACGTGAAAGTGCGGGTGACGGAAGGCGATGAAGTGATCACCTGGTTCGACCTGCACACAAGCGTTGCGTCGCCGACACCGACGGCGAACTGGATGCATGTGGAGGACGGGAAGGTCACCCGGATCCGGGTGACCTTCGACCCCCGCGGACTGCTGGCGGGATTCGAGAGGCGGAACTGAACGGGGACGACCTGGGCACCACGTTGATCAAGACCCAATACGTGCCCTAGAAAAGATCTTCGGGGCTGGCCCCGGAACCGCCGCCGTCATAGGCTTCCCCTGCGGATCGTCCGCATGGGTAAGAGATCGACGGGGCCGGCTCCCCGTCCGCCAGGAGGTCGAGGGTGCTCCTCCGTTTCCGGGTGGCGAACCACCGCTCGATCCGTGACGAGTGCGAGCTGTCGCTGATCGGCGCAGGGCTCAAGGAAGGCACCGTCCGGGACACCGGAATCGAGTATGACGACCGGCCGGTTCCGGGGCTCTCCGTCCTGGGTGTCTTCGGCGCCAACGCGTCGGGCAAAACCAACCTGCTCAGGGCCATGACCGACATGCGGGACGCGGTGCGCACGTCTTTCGCGGACTGGCCGAAGTCGCCGGGCGTTCCCCGTCAGCCCTTCAAGCTCGACCGCAAGAGCGCCGACGAAACGACCCTCTTCGAGGTCGATCTCGTGCTGGGCCGACACCGCAAGGTCCGTTACACCTACGGTTTCGAGCTGTCCGACGAGCGCGTCGAGGCCGAGTGGCTGCACGCCTACCCCGACGGCGAACGTCAGGTCTGGTTCGACCGGGAGGCGGGCCGGCCGGCGGCCGAGGGCCCCGAATTCGTCTTCGAGGGCCACGGCGTCGCGGAGAGTCGCCGCGACGACCTGGTTCGGTACACGCGATCCGACGCGCTGTTCCTCTCCACCGGGGCCACCCTCAACGACCCCGTGCTGTCGGCGCTGCACCGCTGGTTCCTCGACAACCTGTGGCTGGTCACGCCGGGCGAGGACATCACGGGGCGTACGACGTTCACCCAGCGCATGCTGACCGAGAAGAGCGCGAAGAACAGGGAGCGCGCCTACCGGGAACGGATTCTGCAACTTCTCGCCATCGCCGATCTGGGCATCACCGGCATCGACGTAGATCCCGAGTCCGGCGGTGTCCGGCTCAGGCACCGCACCCCGGACGGCGGGGACGTCCCGTTGGACTTTCTGCACGAGGAGTCGTTCGGCACCCATGCCTGGTTCGCGTTCCTGGGTCCCATGCTCACGGTGCTGGACAACGGCACGACGCTGCTGGTCGACGAACTCGACTCCAGTCTCCATCCCACCCTCGCCGCAGAGGTCGTACGGATCTTCCAGGACCCGAAGGCCAACCCGCACAACGCCCAGCTCGTCTTCACGACGCATGACGCGACCCTGCTCGGCAGCGCCGTACTCGACCGTCCGCTGGACCGGGAGCAGGTGTGGATCGCGGCGAAGGAGCGCTCGGGGGCGACCAGCGTCTATCCCGTGACCGCCGCCCACCCGGCCGAGGACGAGGACCTGGAGAGCGGGTATCTGCGAGGCCGCTACGGCGGTGTACCACGCGTCGGCGCGGGAGCGATCGCTCGTGAACTGTCCTGGCAGGAGGCGAAGGAAACAGCGTGAGCAGGCGGGGCGGACGGCAGCAGGACAACGGTGTCGGCGGTGCGACGGGGACGGGAGACGCGGGGCAGGCAGGAGAGGCGGGGACGCCACGCAGGCGCAGGGGGAGCAGGGACGACCGGTTCGCGCCGGTCCCGTACCGACCGCCGGTCTCGAAGGAGCAGCGGGTCCTCTTCGTCGCCTGTGAGGGCGAGGTCACCGAGCCGCAGTACCTCGACCACCTCAACCTCCGCTACGGGGACGGCGGGGACGGCGAGAGGCAGCCGTTCCTGATCCACCCGATCAGCGCGAAGAACGGTCTCATTCCCTCCAGAGCTGTAGCCGCCGTGCGCGACCTCAAGCAGGCCGAGGGCGAGGAGGCGTGGGTCCTGTTCGACAGGGACGAGCACCACGACATCCCGAAGGCGCTCAGGGAGGCCGCCGCAGCCAACATCCAGGTGTGCTTCTCGCACCCGTCCTTCGACCTGTGGCTGTTGCTGCACTTCCAGGCGATGAGCGGGCGGCAGAGCGGCAGCAACAAGGACATCGTGAAGAAGCTGCGGGCGGCGCACCCGGCGTACAAGTCCTTCGACGTGAAGAACGACAAGAGCGTCAAGGGCGACCGGCGCGACGCGCTGGACGAACATGACGCCGCGAAGAAGGCGGTCGCGCACGCCAGAAGCCTGGTCAACCAGTGCGAGCACGGCGGCTGCAAGGCCGACAACCGCAAGCCCAAAGCGGTGTCGCGCGGCAGCGTGCCGGAGTCCGACAGGAAGTGGGCCGCACGCTCCGGGCACGCGGAGGACTGCCCTGTCCTCAAGCGGGACCCGTCGACCGACGTGTGGCGGCTGCTGGTCAGCCTCGGCATCGTGGACGACCGGTCGAGGTAGCCGGACACATGGCCGAAAGGTGCTGGTCCTGCGGTTACCGCCCGCACCGGCCCGCCGTCTAGGCTGCCCTGGCACGATCGATCGACCTCCCGTCCCCCACTCTCCACCGAAGGACCGGCGCGTGGCCCGCATCACCCTTCCCCAGCTGGAACGGCACCTGTTCGCCGCCGCCGACATTCTCCGTGGCCGGATGGAGCCCTCCGACTACCGGGACTACATCTTCGGGCTGCTCTTCCTCAAGCGGGCCTCGGACGAGTTCCAGCCCGCCTGGGAGCGTACGTATCAGCAGCGGCTGAAGGAGACGGGCAGCGAGACGAAGGCCCTGCAACGGGCCGACAACCCCGATTTCTACACCAACGTCTTCTACGTCCCGCCGCGTGCCCGCTGGTGGACGGGCCCGCACGTGCTCGATCCCGACGATCCCGAGGTGACCGTCCCCGGGATCGAGGCGCTCACCGCCGAGACCAAGGGACCCGACGGCAAGGTCGTGCAGGCCGGCGAGTACCTCGACAAGGCGCTCGCCGCGCTCCAGGAGGGCAACTCGCGGCTGACCGGCGTCGCCTCCCACATCGAGTTCAACGCGGTGGTCGGCAACAAGCCGCGCTTCACCCCCAACGAACTGCTGTCGCTGATCCGGCACTTCAGCATCTACCGGCTCCGCAACGAGGACTTCGAGTTCCCCGACATGCTGGGCGCCGCCTACGAGTACCTGCTCGGCCGGTTCGCGGACAGCGCGGGCCAGAGCGGCGGCGAATTCTACACCCCGCGTTCGGTCGTCCGGATGCTGGTGCGCCTGCTCGACCCGCAGCCCACCGAGAGTGTCTACGACCCCTGCATGGGCTCCGGCGGCATGCTCATCGCGGCCCGCGAGTACGTCGAGGAGCACGGCGGCAACCCCGACGAGCTGGGCATCAACGGCCAGGACCGCAACCCCGCGTCCTGGTCCATGGCGAGCATGAACATGGTGCTGCACGGCATCCGCACGTTCGACCTGCACCACGGTGACACCCTCACCGAGCCGCTCCACCTCGACGCCGGCAAACGCCTGCTCACCTTCACCAAGGTCCTCTCCAACCCGCCCTTCTCCCAGCCCTACGACCAGCAGGCGGTGGCCGCCGCCGACGCCGTGCACGGCACGCGCATGAAGTGGGGCTGGGCGCCGGAGAAGGGCAAGAAGGCCGACCTGATGTTCGTCCAGCACATGATCTCGGTGCTGGCGCGCAACGGCGTGGTCGCCGTCGTCATGCCCCACGGGGTGCTCTTCCGTGGCGGCAAGGAGAAGGACATCCGTGAGGAGCTGCTGCGCGACGACTGCGTGGAGGCCGTGATCGGCCTGGGCCCCAACCTCTTCTACGGCGTCGGCATCCCCGCCTGTGTGCTCGTCCTCCGGCGCCCGCGCGAGAAGCCGGACGCCAAGCGGCGCAAGAAGGTCCTCTTCATCAACGCCGACCGCGAGTTCACGGTGGGCCGCAACCAGAACGAGCTGGGCCCCGAGCACGTCGAGAAGATCGTCACGGTGTTCAGGGAAGGGCGTGAGCTGCCCGGCTACTCGCGGTGGGTGGGGGTGGACGACCTCCTCGCCGAGGGCGCCAACCTCAGCATCCGCCGCTGGGTGGACAATTCGCCCCCGCCCGAGCCGCAGGACGTACGGGCCCACCTGTACGGAGGGGTGCCGGTCGCGGAGGTCGCGGGGAGGTCCGGACTCTTCGGGGCGTACGGCGTCGACGCGTCGACCCTGTTCGCGGCGCGCGAGGCCGACCCCGCCTACTACGACTTCCTGCCCGAAGGCCCCGAGGCCACGGTGGGGCGCATCGCCGAACTGGCGGCGGCGAAGGAGACGGAGCTGCGGACCGCGTACGCGGACTGGTGGGAGGAGGGTTCGAAACTCTTCGCCCAGCTGGCCGAGGACCGCCGCCTGATGGACCTGCGCTCCGGCCTCCTGGACGGCTTCATCAAGGCGATCGGCGCGGTCGGCGTACTGGACGAGTACCGGACGGCGGGCATCGTCGCCGACTGGTGGACGCACTCCCGATACGACATGAAGGCCCTGGCGGCGGGCGGTTTCGCCCGGGTCCTCGCAGGCTGGGTGGACTCGACCGAGGCGATCGTCCGACCGGCGGAGGGCGCGGTGATCACGAACACCTCGCGCAGGCAGACGGTGTCGGCCACCGACCGCCGCCGAGCGATGGACCAGCCGGTCGTACGCCACCTCATCCCCGAGTTCCTCCAGCAGTACGCGGTGGTGGAGGCGGAGGTCGCGACGGCGGACGCGGCCTACAAGGAGGCCGTGGACGCGCTGGCGGCGGCGAAGCCGACGGAGGACGAGGAGGAGGGCGACGCGGGGGACTCCGTCGAGTCGGCCGAGTCCGCCGAGCCGGTGTCGGACGAGGAACTCGCCCGCCTCGAGCGCGCGGTGGCGGCCTGCCGGAAGGCACGCACGGTGGCGACGAAGAAGCGCAAGGCGCTGGACGACGGGTTCCTGAAGAACCTCAAGGATGCGGCCACGGATGTCCTGGCGGACGAGGAGCGGACCCGGAAGATCGTCCTGGACATCCTGAACGAGGACATCTCGGGGCGCGTTGACGCGGCGTTCGCGGTGGGGCGGCGGGAGTTGGTGGCGGTGTTCCGCCGGTGGGTGGAGAAGTATGCGGTTTCGTTGAGCGAGCTGGAGGGGGCGAGCGAGGCGGCTCAGGGGGAGCTGGGGGAGTGGCTGGAGGAGCTGGGTTATGGGCGGTGAGGTGACGCTGGGTACATTGTTGGCGGACATTGAGACGGGCTGGAGCCCGGCCTGTGACGGCTATCCGCCCGCTGGTGACGAGTGGGGCGTCATCAAGGTCAGCGCGGTCACATCAGGGAGTTTCATTCCGAGCGAATCGAAACGTCTCCCATCGGGGCTTCTCCCGCGCCCCAACTTGGAAGTACGTTCCGGGGACGTCTTGGTAGCACGTGCCAATGGAGCGCGTGCCCTAGTGGGTGCCGTGTGCCATGTGGGACCCACACGTCGCAAACTCATGTTGTCCGACAAGGTCTTGCGCCTCCTTCCGCACGTCGGTCGCGCCGAATCGGCCTTTCTCGCACTGCTGCTGCGTTCCGAGGGCGTCCGGCGGCAGATCGGTAACTTGCTCAACGGGGGTACCGGTCAGAACAACATCTCTCAGGCTGACGTAAGAGACCTGGTTGTTCCCGACGTGTCTCCGGACCTACAGCGCCGGATCGTCGCCGCGCACGCTGCCTTCGAGCGGCGGATCGGGGCGCTGGAGTCGATGGCTGCCAAGAAAGCTCTGCTTCTCGACGCCTTGGTTGAGCAACTTGTGTCGTTCAGCGAGGAAGACCTCGTCCCTCTCAAGGACGCGGGCGTCGAGATCGACGCCGGTGTCACGCTCGGAGCGCACCGCGTACCGCATCTCCGGCCGACTGGTTACTTGCGTGTGGCGAATGTCCGCAAAGGCTGGATCGAAGGAGACATTGCTCAGCTGGAAGCGATGGAACGCGACCACCGGCGCTACTCCCTGACTCCGGGTGACCTTCTTGTCGTCGAGGGGCATGCCGACCCGGAGCAGATCGGGCGGTGCGCGATGGTCGGAGCCGAGCAGAGCGGGCTGCTCTACCAGAACCATCTCTTCCGGCTGCGCTTTGACGACGTGCTGCCCGAGTTCGCCATGCTCTGGCTCAACTCTCGTTCTGTGCGGGCCTATTGGAAGTCGCAAACTGCCACGAGTTCGGGCCTCTACACCATCAACTCAAGGCTACTTGGGGCTGTTCCGTTTCCACGTGCGAGTCGCGATACACAGCAGCGCGTCGTGGGGGTCTGGAAAGCTGAGAGCCGCACTCTCAGTTTGATGCGGCAGCGCATCGCGAAGCTTCGGTTGATCCAACGGGCGGTGGTCGAGGACCTGCTGCTGGGCCGGGCGGGGGCCCCGGTTACGTGAGTTGAGCCGCCTTGACGCTCCGCACCAGCGCCCCCAGGGCAGCCCGGTCCGTGGTCAGAACGCGGGCCGGGCTCTCGCTCTCCCGGAGAGCGATGCCTTCCGGGCCTGGCGCGGCTATCTCGACGCAGTTGTTGCCGCCCTCTTCGGAGAACGATGACTTGATCCAGCGCAGGTCGGACAACGGACGCACCTCTCACAGGTCGCGGATCACAGCACGGATTGCGTCCTGAGACGCCTGTGCTCCCAACGCTACCTTTTCGATGAGGTTCAGGCGCTTGCGGAAGTTCTCCAGCTGAGTGGGGGAGTCCAGGAAGATGGCGCCGCTGGGGGAGTCCATGTGGACCGTGTCCAAGTTGGGGTCTGCTGCTTCCGCGTACATGAGGGACTCACCAGCCATGGGGAACCCGCCTGCGGTGAACGGGATGACAAGGAAGGTGAGGTTCTCGTGGTCGCTGATCTCAAGCAGGTGGGTGAGCTGCGCGCGGGCGACCTTGGGGCCCCCGACCTGGATGCGCAGCGCTGCCTCGTGGATGATCCCGACGTAGGGCACCCCGTTGTCTCCCATGACCACGCGTCGGCGTTCCAATCGGTGGGCGACGCGTAGCTCGACCTCAAGTCGTGGCAGGGCGGGTACGAGCAGGTCGAAGAGCGCCCGAGCGTGCTCCTCGGTTTGGAACAGGCCGGGCAGGTGCGCGGTCTGTAGGGTGCGCAGCCCTGTCGCGTAGTGCTCCAGCTCGGAGACGTCCAGGAAGCCGGGCGGGATCTTGCCGCGGTATTCCTCCCACCAGCCCGTGGAGCGTCCGCCGGTCATGGAGGCCAACGCGTCGATCAGTGGCGGATTGTCGCATTCGTAGATGCTCGCCAGGCGACGAAGGCGCTCCTCGCTGATGCCGAAGCGGCCGGCCTCGACATTGGCGATGACCGTGCGGTCAGTGCTGAGCATGGCGGCAGCCTGAGGCGCTGTCATGCCCGCCGCCTGCCGCATCCTGCGCAACTCGGCTCCGAAACGGCGTTGTCGGATCGACGGGGTCTGCCTGGGTGCCATTGATCGTCTCTCTCTTCGCTCGCGCACAGTGTGCCGATCGCCGGGCAGCGGATCCACCTGAAAGCCAAAGTTAATCAGTTCTAGTGACTTAGGTAGCACGGTTATGTGATGCCTCCGTATCGTGGCGCACAGGCCCACCCCCGCCCCAC
>NZ_JARGEE010000729.1:0-2468 GCF_033794485.1 Streptomyces sp. MB09-02B | reverse complement strand
CCCGGCGCAGATAGTCCCGTACGCCGCCGAACCGCTCGAAGTACGCGTCCATCAGGGCCCGCGCCTCGCCCGCCTCGATGTTCAGCTGCTGAGAGAGGCCGAACGCGGACAGCCCGTAGGCCAGGCCGTACGACATCGCCTTGATCTTGCGGCGCATCTCCGCGTCGACGGCGGACTGCTCGACGCCGAACACCTGCGCGGCGGCCGTGGTGTGCAGGTCCTCGCCGGAGGTGAACGCCTCGATCAGGCCCGCGTCCTCGGAGAGGTGGGCCATGACGCGCAGTTCGATCTGGCTGTAGTCCGCCGTCATCAGCGACTCGAAGCCCTCGCCGACGACGAAGCCGCGGCGGATGGCCCGGCCCTCGTCGGTACGGACGGGGATGTTCTGCAGGTTCGGGTCGACGGAGGAGAGCCGGCCCGTCGCGGCGACCGTCTGGTTGAAGGTGGTGTGGATCCGGCCGTCCGCCGCGACCATCTTGATCAGGCCCTCGACGGTGACCCGGAGCCGCGCCTGCTCGCGGTGGCGGAGCATGACGACCGGCAGTTCGTTGTCCGTCTGGCCGGCCAGCCAGGCGAGGGCGTCCGCGTCCGTGGTGTAGCCCGTCTTCGTGCGCTTGGTCTTGGGCAGGCCCAACTCGCCGAAGAGAACCTCCTGGAGCTGCTTGGGCGAGCCCAGGTTGAACTCGTGCCCCGCAGCCGCGTGCGCCTCCTTCACCGCCTGCTGCACGGCGCCCGCGAACATCTGCTCCATGGCCTCCAGATGCGCCCGGTCCGCCGCGATGCCGTGGCGCTCCATCCGGGCCAGCAGCGCGGAGGTGGGCAGCTCCACGTCACGCAGCAGCTCCGCCGCGCCGACCTCCTCCAGCCGCTCCCCGAACGCCTCGCCGAGGTCGAGGATCGCGCGGGCCTGCACCATCAGCGCGTCGGCCTCGGCGCCCTCGTCCGCGCCGAAGGCCAGCTGGCCGTCGGCGGTGGCGGCGGGCGCCAGCTCGCGGCCCAGGTACTCCAGGGAGAGCGCGTCCAGGTCGAAGGAGCGGCGGCCCGGCTTGACCAGGTAGGCGGCGAGGGCGGTGTCCATGGAGACGCCGTCCACGGTCCAGCCGTGCTCGGCGAAGACCCGCATCGCGCTCTTGGCGTTGTGGAACACCTTCGGCCGCGCGATGTCGGCGAGCCAGGTCGCCCATGCCGTCTCGTCGGTCTCGTCCAGCTGCGTCGGGTCGAACCAGGCGGCCGCTCCCCCGGCGGCGGCCAGCGCGACCTCGGCGACCGAGCCGGTGCCGAGCGCCCAGGTGTCGACCGTGGCGAGGCCGAGGACGTCCGTGCTGTGCTGGGTGAGCCAGGGGGCCAGTTCGCCGGAGGCGAGGACCGTGCCGTCCACCTCGACGCCCGGGGCGGCCGGCGAGGCGGTGTCGGCCTCCTCGGCGCCCGGGTCGACGGCGAGCAGACGCTCACGCAGCGAGGGGTTGCGGATCTCCAGGGTGTCCAGGACCATCGCGACGGCCTTGCGGTCGTACGCGGCGCGCTCCAGGTCGCCCACGCCCTTGGGGAGTTCGACCGTGCGGACCATCTCGGTGAGGCGGCGGTTGAGCTTGACGGCCTCCAGGTGGTCGCGGAGGTTCTGCCCGGCCTTGCCCTTGACCTCCTCGACGCGCTCGACGAGGTCCGCGAAGGAACCGAACTGGTTGATCCACTTCGCGGCGGTCTTCTCGCCGACGCCGGGGATGCCGGGGAGGTTGTCGGACGGGTCGCCGCGCAGGGCCGCGAAGTCCGGGTACTGGGCCGGGGTGAGGCCGTACTTCTCGAACACCTTCTCCGGGGTGAACCGGGTCAGCTCCGAGACGCCCTTCGTCGGGTAGAGCACGGTGGTGTGCTCGCTGACGAGCTGGAAGGAGTCACGGTCGCCGGTGACGATGAGGACCTCGAAGCCCTCGGCCTCGGCCTGGGTGGTGAGGGTGGCGATGACGTCGTCGGCCTCGAAGCCGTCGACGGCGAAGCGGGCGGCGTGCATCGCGTCGAGCAGCTCGCCGATCAGCTCGACCTGGCCCTTGAACTCGTCCGGGGTCTTCGAGCGGTTCGCCTTGTACTCGGTGAACTCCTCCGAGCGCCAGGTCTTGCGGGAGACGTCGAACGCGACCGCGAAGTGCGTGGGGGCCTCGTCGCGCAGCGTGTTCGCCAGCATCGACGCGAAGCCGTAGATCGCGTTGGTCGGCTGGCCCGTCGCCGTCGTGAAGTTCTCCGCGGGCAACGCGAAGAACGCGCGGTAGGCCAGCGAGTGCCCGTCCATGAGCATGAGCCGGGGACGGCTGCCGCCGGGGGTGCTGTCGGTCTTCTTCGATGCTGTCTCTGCCACGACCCCGATCCTGCCACGTACCACTGACAGTCGGACCCCAGGGACGTCCGGAGGCCCGGACGGGGGCCGGGCACCGACCGATCCGCCGACGGCCCCGGGCCCCACCGCGGTCCCCTCC
>NZ_JARGEE010000728.1:0-2478 GCF_033794485.1 Streptomyces sp. MB09-02B | reverse complement strand
TTTCGTGAGCGAGTGCGGGCCCGGTGGGGCTTCTCGCGCAGTGCCCCCACTCGCCCGCACCCGCACCCGCACCCGCACCCGTCCACGAAACCCGCACCCCCCGAGCTACTGGGCACCCGAGCTACTGGGCCCCCGCAGCACATCCACCAGCGCATGCAAGCGACGCGACGCCGCCAGCTCCTCCAGCGTCACCGCCCTCCCCGCCGCGTCGGCGATCGGCAGGCGCCAGTTCGGATACTGATCCCACGTGCCCGGCAGATTCTGCGGGCGCCGGTCGCCGAGCGTGTCGGGGAGCCAGAGACCGATCATGCGGGCCGGGGTCCGCAGGAGGAACCGGTGGAGGGCCTGGATCTGGGCCTCCTCGGAGGTCGTCGAGATGCCCCCACCGGCCCCGTCCAGCAGCCCCAGCCGAGCGAGGAGGGCCAGCCACTCGCCCGCGTCGGCGGCCGCCTCCGCCCGCTCCTCGGCCAGCGAGCGGGTCAGCAGGCCGAGGCCGTGGCGGAGGTCGACGTGGTCACAGGTCAGCCGGGAGGCCGTGGGCGGCAGGTCGTGCGTCGTGGCGGTGGCGAGACAGTTCGCGCGCCACCGTTCAGGCGGCAGGGGGCGGCCCGTGCCCTCCCAGTCGCGCTCGAACCACAGCACGGACGTGCCCAGCACCCCGCGCGCGTCGAGCGCCTCGCGGACCCCCGGCTCGACCGTGCCGAGGTCCTCGCCGATCACGAGGGAGCCGGCCCGCGACGCCTCCAGGACCAGGATCGCGAGCATCGCGTCGGCGTCGTAGCGTACGTACGTACCCTCGGTCGGGGCCTCGCCCTGCGGGACCCACCAGAGACGGAACAGGCCCATGACGTGGTCGATGCGGAGGGCGCCCGCATGGCGCAGGAGGGCGCGCAGGAGGTGGCGGTAGGGGGCGTATCCGGACTCGGCGAGGCGGTCGGGGCGCCAGGGGGGCAGGCCCCAGTCCTGGCCCCGGGAGTTGAAGGCGTCGGGTGGCGCGCCGACGGACATGCCGGCCGCGAAGTACTCCTGCTGGGCCCAGGCATCGGCGCCGCCGGGGTGGACCCCGACCGCCAGATCGTGCACCAGGCCGATGGGCATGCCCGCGTCGCGGGCGGAGCGCTGCGCGGTGCCGAGCTGGGCGTCGGTGAGCCAGGCCAGGCGGGTGTGGAAGTCGACGCGGTCCATCAACTCGCCCCGGGCGCGGGCGGTTTCGGGGGAGCGCGGGTCGCGCAGGGCCGGGGGCCAGCGCGACCAGTCGGAGCCGTGGACCTCGGCGAGCGCGCACCAGGTGGCGTGGTCCTCCAGCGCCTGGCCCTCCTCGGCGAGGAAGTCCCAGTACGCGGCTCTCCGCCCGGGGCCGAGGGGGACGGCGCGCACCAGCTCCAGCGCGTCCCGCTTGAGGTCCCACACCGCGTCCCGGTCGATCAGCTCGCCCTTGGCCAGCACGGACTCCCGCAGACGCGCGGCCCGCGCCGGCAGCACGCCGAGGCCGTCGCGGTCGTCGGGGGACGAGGCGGCGACCTCCGCGAGGGCGTACGGGTACTCCGGTACGTCCTCCACGCGCAGGTGGACGGGGTCCGGATAGCGGCGGGACGAGGGGCGGTACGGGGAGGGGTCGGTGGGGGCGCCGGGTACGGCCGCGTGCAGCGGGTTGACCTGGACGAATCCGGCGCCGAGGGCGCGGCCGGCCCAGGCACAGAGCTCGGCGAGGTCACCGAGGTCGCCCATGCCCCAGCTGCGCCGCGAGAGGAGCGAGTAGAGCTGGACGAGGAGGCCGTAGGTGCGCTCGGGCGGGGAGGGCAGCCGGGCCGGGGCCACGACCAGGTGGGCCTCGGCGGTGCGGCCGTCGGGGGCGGTCGCGCGCAGGGCGTGCACGCCGGGGGGCAGCTGCTCCGTGGTGGAGCGGAGTTCGCCCTGTTCGGTCTCGACGCGCAGCCTGGTGCCCTCCGGGAGGGCGGTCAGCGCGGCCGGGGGGTCGCCGTCGGCCCACTGGACCACGGTCGGCGGCAACAGCCGTGCGGCCAGCTGCCGTTCGCGCGCGGCGAGGGCGGTGCCCACGGCCTCGGGGGTGCTCGCGTCGACGTCCAGCGCGGCGAGGACGGCCACGACCGCGCCGTCCGAGGCCGCGACCGTACGGTCCGGTGAGGGGCTGTAGGAGGTGGCGACGCCGTGCAGGGCGGCAAGCCGGGCCAGCGGAGTCCCGGGCGTCGGGCCCGAACCCCCTGGATCTTCTGTCATCTAGACCCCCGATGCGGCGCCGTGGGACGTGGGTTCACTGGTGAGGGGAGCCGCGTCGGCGAGGGGCGGCTCGCTGGTGAGCGGGGCCGCGTCCGGAAGCGGCGGCTCACTGGTGAGCGGCACATCGGCGCAGGGCCCCTCGGCGCTGAACACACAGACGTGCGGCTCGTGGAGCTCGTAGGGCTCCGCCTCGCGTTTGGAGCGGGCCTGGGTCGGGAGGGGGGTGGTGATGGCCACTGG
>NZ_JARGEE010000727.1:0-2492 GCF_033794485.1 Streptomyces sp. MB09-02B | reverse complement strand
TCCCTCCCCTCGCGTCTTGGTGGCCCCGCAACAGGGTCGTCGATCGCCCCTGGCTTCTCCTCGCCCCTCAACGCCTCCCGTACAACTCCCCGTACAACTCCCCGTACGACGGCCACACTCCGCCCGGGCCGGCCACCGGCTCGGCTGCTCGTACCGCCCGTACGATCGCGCGGCTCACCAAGTCCGCTCCCGCCGCGAGGAGTTCGTTCAGGGCGAGAGGGCCGGCCTGGGGCGGCAGTGGTCGTGTACCCGTCGCCAGGGTGAACACCGTGTCCCCGTCGTTGAGCAGATGCACGGGACGTACGGCGCGGGCTATGCCGTCGTGTGCCGTGCCGGCCAGCTTCTGGGCCTGGGCGCGGGTCAGGTCGGCGTCGGTGGCGACCACGGCCAGCGTGGTGTTCATCGGGGGCGGGGCACTCTTCGCGGCGGCCTCGGCCAGACGGCGACGCGCCCTCTCGTGCACCTCCGGCGCCGGATACGCCGCCCGCCCCTGGAACAACTCCCCGTACAGCGCCCCCGTCTCCGGGTCCGTCACCGATCCCGCCGCGTTGGCCACCACCAGCGCGGCCACCGTGATCCCTGACTCCAGCACGGTGCTCGCGCTGCCGACGCCGCCCTTGAGCAGCCCGACCGTCGCCCCCGTCCCGGCCCCCACACATCCCTCCGCCACCGGGGCCCCGGGCCCGCTCTCGTCCGCCGCCTCGACCGCGGCCCGGCCGACGGCGGCATCCGGTCTCGCCCTGAAGTCGCCGCCCCGGCCCAGGTCGAAGACACAGGCAGCCGGCACGACCGGCACCACGTGCACCGGGTCGGGGCCGACCCGCACCCCCCGCCCGCGCTCCTCCAGCCAGGCCATCACGCCCGACGCGGAGTCCAGCCCGTACGCGCTGCCGCCTGTCAGCACCACCGCCTCGACCTTCTGCACCAGGTTGCGCGGATCGAGCGCGTCCGTCTCCTTGGTGCCGGGCCCGCCGCCGCGCACATCCACGGCCGCGACCGCGCCGCCCTCTGGAGCCAGTACGACCGTGGTGCCGGTCAGCCAGCCCCCGCCGATCCGGGTGGCATGCCCGACCCGCAGGCCCGGCACATCGGTCAACGCGTCAACTGTCATGACTGTCCCGGGTGTTGTCGTTCTGCGCCTGCTCCCCTGACGCGTGGGGGTGAGGGTGGGAGTGGTTGTGCGGGGCGCCGTGGCCGCGGGCGGTGAGTGTCACCCCGACCGCGACCGTCACGGCTGCCACCACACCCGCCGCCGGCACTGCCCAGTGCCCGAGGAAGGTGCACGACACCACGGCCAGCGCGGCGAGCGGCAACACCGTCTGCTGCGCTGTGCCCACCTTGTAGTGGCGGGCGTGCAGCGCCCACACGGAGATCAGGTAAAGCGCCGTCGGCAGCGTCACCGCCGCGGACGCGGCCAGGGTGGATATGTGTGCCTTGTGCACCGTCTCTTCCACCGCGACCTCCAGACCGGCCCCGATCGCGGCGGCCGACGCGAAGATCAGGTAGTGGCCGTACCCCCACAGGAAGCTCTCCTTGCTGGAGCGCAGATGACCGTGGATGGGGACGGCGAAGTAGATCCACCACGCCGAGAAGACGATCAGCAGCCCGCCCACCGCGATCGGCAGCAGTTCCCCCAGCGCGTCGTTCTCGTCGGCCGCCGACTTCACCGCGACCGTGGCCGCCAGGATCGTCTCGCCCAGCACGATGATGGTGAACAGGCCGTACCGCTCCGCGATGTGATGCGGATGCCAGGACGTCTGGAAGCCTCTCTCCGCGTACAGCGGGACGGACAGCTCGGCGATCGCCATCGCCAGGAACAGCCACGGCCTGGCCGGCTCCGGCAGGACCACCAGCCCCAGCCAGCCGATCTGGCACAGCGCCACACCACCCGCGTACCGCAGGGCCGTGACCCGTTCCGCGTCCGTCGCGGTCCGCGCGGCTCTCAGCCACTGCGCGGTCATAGCCAGCCGCATGATCACGTAGCCGAGCACGACCAGGGACCAGTCGTGGTCCTCGAAGGCCCGGCCGACCCCGGCGGCGAGCACCAGCACACCCGCGATCTGGACGAGCGTCACCAGTCGGTAGGGCACGTCGTCGTTGTCGTACGCCGACGCGAACCAGGTGAAGTTCATCCAGGCCCACCAGATGGCGAAGAAGACCATCGCGTAGTTCAGGATGCCCTCGCCGGCGTGTGCCTCCGCGACGGAGTGGACCAGTTGGACGCCCGCCTGGGCGACGGCCACGACGAAGCACAGGTCGAAGAAGAGCTCCAGCGGTGAGGCGACCCGGTGCTCCTCGCGACTCCGGGCGACCAGCCTGCGCACCGGCGCCCTTCCGGCGCCGGAGGAGGGGACAGGTGCCGAGGGAGGCGGGGGTGTGGACCTGGGCGTCATGGGGCCAAGCACACCAGAAAAACCGGTGGACTTCTCGCTCAGGTGTTCACAAGTACCGGGGTGGACCGACGGTGTGCGCGGACGGGCCCGGGGCGGGAG
>NZ_JARGEE010000726.1:0-2545 GCF_033794485.1 Streptomyces sp. MB09-02B | reverse complement strand
CGACAAGACCTCCCCGTACGCCTGCATCAAGTCCGGCAACCGCAACGTCGACAGATCGTCCCGCGTAGGAATCGACGGATACCCCGACAACCGCAGATCCCGGTACGCACAACTCTTCTCGTACAACGTCCGCAGAAACCGCCCGTTCCCGAGTTCATCGATCCACCCCTGCTCCACGACATGCCCGGAGATGGACCGCAACTCGTCGAGCGCCTCCTCGTCCCACACGTCCCCGTTCTCCGCCGCGAGCACCTCCCCGATGGAGGTCAGCTCCAACGGCCGGTACGAGGGAAAGTCGACGCGCGTCGTGAACCGGGACGACAACCCGGGGTTCGCCGCCAGCAGCCGGTCCATCCCCTCCGGATAGCCGGCCAGGATCACCACCAGATGATCCCGGTTGTCCTCGGCCCGCTTCAGCAGCACCTGAAGCGCCTCGTCCCCGTACGCGTCCCCTTTCCCGTACCCGGAGTTGGACAGGGAGTACGCCTCGTCCACGAACAGCACCCCGCCGATCGCGGAGTCGATCAGCTCGTTGGCCTTCACGGCGGTCTGCCCGAGGTACTCGCCCACGAGATCCGCACGCTGCGCCTCGACGAGGTGATCACCGCCCAGCAGCCCGAGCGCGTAGAAGACACGGCCCAGTATTCGCGCCACGGTCGTCTTCCCGGTCCCCGACGGCCCGGAGAAGACGAAATGCCGCTTGGGCGGCTGCACGGGCAACCCCTGCCCCGCCCGCAACCGCGCCATGTTCAGCTGCGCGGACAACGCCTTGACCTGCCGCTTCACCGGTTCCAGCCCGACCATCCGCTCCAGCTCGGCCAGCGCCTCCTCCAGCAGCTCGGGATCCGTCGGCCCCGCCGGCAGCGACAGCGGCTCCACCGGCACCACGGCGGACTTCTCCCGTACGAACGTGTCGCCCGCCTCGGGCGGCAGCCCGCCCGACGGCGGCGGTCCGGAATCGGAAACCTTCAGATCCCGGCCCTCGGCGTCGAAGAACGGCTCCAGACCGTCGCCGTCGAGTACGTCCTGCCCGATCCCGGCGAGCGTGATCGCGGCGAAGTCGCTCGCGTCGTCGTCGTACCCGTCCCCCTCGGCGATCGCCGCCAGCCGCGCGGAGGTGTCCATGAAGGCGGGGTCGACCCGGTGCACGGCCCGGTACAGCGGCAGCGCGGCCGCACTGCGCCCCGTGCCCTCGTGGGCGCGGGCCAGCCAGTACCGCAGCTCCTTGCGCTGCGGCTGCTCGCTACGGCATCGCATCAGCGCCGCGGAGAGCAGCGGCTCGGCCTGACCGTACGTCTCCAGCCGGACCCGGGCCATCCCGCCGAACAGGCCGGCCTCGATCCCGAGCAGGGGATCGTCGAGCAGCGGATCGGTGTGCCGGACCAGCTGCTCCCAGTCCTTGACCAGGTAGGCGCGGCAGGCGTGCAGGAACCGCACCTGGTGGTCCGCGTCGACCGGCGGCAGCCCCGCGAGCGCCCGATCCAGCTCGGGTACGTGGCGCCCGTCCAGCCAGTGCGAGGCGTGCGCGAGCAGCAGATCACGCGGGCTCTCCAGCACCGGCTGCACCCACCAGCCCAGCCAGTACCAGGAGTTGAGGGTGCGGCGGTGCCGCGTGCGCTGCTCACCGAAGCGCTCCCGGTGCCGGAACATCCGCAGCAGCGCGGTCGTCGTGTCCACCCGCAGCGCGTGCAGCCCGAGCCAGCCGTCGGCCATCCCGGGATCCATCCGCACCGCGGCGCGGAACTCCTCCTCCGCCTGCGGATAGGCGCCCATGGTGTAGGCGTCCACGCCTCGCAGCCAGGCGAGGTCGGCCGGGGCCTCGGGGCCCCGCGAGCCGAAGTCCATCACGTCCCCCACAAACCGTGCCCCCGCTGGAACCGAACGGGCCGGTGCCCGTCGGCAGCCTTCGTCGAACCGCTGTGCCGCGGACGGGAGTTGCGCCGGTGCGTTGCTGCAGCCGTCCGAAGGTCGCACCTTGGGCATCGTACCCGCGGGTCGGGCGCCCTTCGAAGGGTGCCGCAACCCTCGTCCCACGAGGTGGGGGCAGACGGGGCGCATTGCGGACGGTGACCGAGGGTGAAGGAACGGTGTCGCTGGAGTTCCGGAAAGCCGCGAAAAAGGCAGAACGAAGCCCCCGATCACGGGGGAACAACCGGGGGCTTCGCGAATCTGGGCGGTATCTGATGACCGCACATTCAGAACGTAAGTCCTGTACGGCCCCCCGGTCAAGCGGAGTTGGGGCCCTCGGGCAACTTCTCGGACAGCCGTCTTCACGAGTTCAGCACATTGCGGATGGCCCGTCACCCTGAGTGAGGTGAGGTGTCGATCCGGGAGTCGTCGCAGGCCCCGTGAGCACCTCGTACCCCCTGTTTCCCGGCCGAATCAGCAGATCGGCGAACGGCCGGGAGGGATCCTCGGCGAAATGCCGACGCTCCGCCCGGACCCAGCCGGCCCAGAACTCGTCCTGTTCCGCCCCGTCCCGTGCCCGCCCTCGCGCCCAGGCGTCCCCTTCCGTCACCTCCATCCACACCAGCCACGCCAGATG
>NZ_JARGEE010000725.1:0-2554 GCF_033794485.1 Streptomyces sp. MB09-02B | reverse complement strand
GGGGTCGGGGGGCGCCACGGCGGCGGGTGCCCGGGCCGCCTCGGGGGCCGGCTGGGCCGCTCTCGCCGCGTCGGGCTGGAGGGCGGAGGACAGGGCGACGACGCCGGCGAGGGCGGTGGCCGTGGCGAGCCAGTGGATGGGGCGGGTGTGCGTGTGTGCCAGTTCCGGGACGGCGGATTGCTGCACTAGGAGCGTCTCCTGAGGGTGCTGTGCCGGTTGGGATGACCCGCATGGTGCCACACGTCACAGGGGGGTGGAACGGCGGGGTACGTGGTTCCCGCAGCTTTTCGGTGGCGCGTCAACGGGAAAGCGCCGTGGCCGAGTTCCCGGGCGCTGCGGGGAACTCGGCCACGTCAGGGGCGCGTTCGTCGTACGTCGGGTCAGCGGCCGGAGCCGCCGTCGGCGTTGGGGCCGGTGTAGTCGTCGCCGTAGGCGCCCTTCGAGGGGCGGCGGCGGCGCATGGGCGGCTCGACGCCGTCGGCGAGGCGGCGGGCGGTGAGCAGGAAGCCGGTGTGGCCGATCATGCGGTGGTCGGGGCGGACGGCGAGGCCCTCGATGTGCCAGTTGCGGATCATCGACTCCCAGGCGCTCGGCTCGTTGAAGCAGCCGATCTCGCGGATGGACTCGACGGTCCGGGCGAGCTGGGTGGTGGTGGCCACGTAGCAGCAGACGATGCCGCCGGGGACGAGGGCCTTGGAGACGGCCTCCAGGCACTCCCAGGGGGCGAGCATGTCGAGGATGACGCGGTCGACCTCGGTGTCGCTGAGGTTGTCCTGGAGGTCACCGACGGTGAGCTGCCAGGCGGGGTGCGGGCCGCCGAAGTAGCGCTCCACGTTGGCCTGGGCGATCTCGGCGAAGTCGGCGCGGCGCTCGTAGCTGTGCAGCATGCCCTGGTCGCCGATGGCGCGCAGCAGGAAGCTGCTGAGCGAGCCGGAGCCGACGCCGGCCTCGACGACGCGGGCGCCGGGGAAGATGTCGGCGAAGGCGAGGATCTGCCCCGCGTCCTTGGGGTAGACCACGGCGGCGCCGCGGGGCATGGACAGGACGTAGTCGGGGAGCAGGGGGCGGAGCGCCAGGTAGGCGACGTTCCCCGTGGTGCGGACAACACTGCCCTCGGGAGCGCCGATCAGCTCGTCGTGCGGGAAGGAACCCTTGTGGGTGTGGAAGTTCTTTCCCTCTTCGAGCGTGAACGTGTAGTGGCGTCCCTTGGGGTCGGTGAGCTGGACCTGGTCCCCGACCTTGAAGGGCCCGCGACGGCGGGCGGCACCGGTCGGTTCGGACATGTGACCAGCCTACCGGTCCCCGGGGAGGGCGCCGACCATGGTTGCGGGGAGGTCAGCTGGGGCGGGCCATCGCCTTGACGAAGGCTCGCTCCACGTCCGCCGCCGAGAGGACTCCGTAGATCTCGCCCGAGTCCTCGACGACCAGGTACTCCGTGGCGGGGGCCGCGCGGAGGGCGTCGAGGAGTTCTTCGCCGGCGAGTTCGGCGGAGACGCGCATGCCGTCGGTGAGGTCCTGGGCGAGGCCGCTGACGGCGACCCAGGGGCGGCGGTGTTCGGGGACGCCGACGATGGCGGCCTCGCGGACGAGGGAGAGGGGTTGGCCCTCGGGGTCGACGACGACGAGGGCGCGGGCGCCTGCCTCGTTGGCGCGGCGGAGGGCCTCGGAGAGGGGGGTGTCGGTCTCGACGGGGACGGCGCGGCGGGTGAGGGCGCGGGCCCGGAGTTCGGGCAGGTGTTCACGCAGGCGGGCCATGCGGAGGCTGTTGCCGGCGCCGGTCCAGATGATCGCGGCGAGGATCGCGGCGAGCAGGGCGTCGAGGACGGTGTCCATGCCGACGCTGTCCTCGGCGGCGGAGCCGAGCAGGCCGGACTGGGTGAGCAGCGGGAGTCCGATGAGGACGGAGACGGCGAGGGCGCGGCCGACCCAGGCGGCGGCGATGGTGCCGCTCATGGGCTTGCCGGTGATCTTCCAGACGACGGCGCGGAGCATGCGGCCGCCGTCGAGGGGCAAACCGGGGAGCAGGTTGAACGCGGCGACGATCAGGTTGGAGATCATCAGGCCGGCGAGCAGGACGCCGGGGACGGTGCCCGGTTCGACGGCCAGCAGGGCGACGTAGAAGACGCCCGCGAGGATCAGGGAGAGGAGGGGGCCGACGAAGGCGAGGACGAACTCGCGGCCCGGGGTCTCGGACTCCTTCTCGATCTCGGAGACACCGCCGAAGAACTGCAGTTGGATACGGCGCACGGGCAGTTTGTAGCGCAGGGCCGCGATGGTGTGGGCGAGTTCGTGCACGAGTACGGAGCCGTAGAAGGCGACGGCGAAGAAGAGGGCGACGAGGTAGCGGAGGGCGCCGAGTTCGGGCAGGACGCGGTCGAGTTGGCCGCCGAAGACCCAGGTGATCAGGGCGGCGACCAGGAACCAGCTGGGCGCGACGTAGACGGGCACGCCGAAGGGGCGGCCCATGAGGATGCCGCCCCCGGGCTCCTTGGGGCGCTCGGGGGGCTTGGGGGCGGCGTCCGAGTGGGCGTAGGGGCGCGCGGAGGTCGCGGTG
>NZ_JARGEE010000724.1:0-2566 GCF_033794485.1 Streptomyces sp. MB09-02B | reverse complement strand
GGGGCTGGACGTGGGGCCGGGGGAGTCGACGCGGGCTTCCACCCACCCGACCTTGGGCTCGGCGACCTCGGTGACACCGCCGCCCGTGTCCAGCGCGACCCCGGCCCAGGCTCCCCCGGCGGTCAGCAGCAGCCCGGCGGCGGTCAGAGCGGCGAGGCGACCGGCACGTGCCCTGCGCCGGGGGCGCGCGGGACCGGTCCGCACGACCTCGGTGTGCGGCACGTCGTCGGGCCTTTCACGCCGTACGCTCTCTGGCCTTTCACCCCGTACGCTTCCTGGCCCTTCACTCCGTACGCTCTCGGGCTCCCCGCCTCGTACCGTTTCGGGCTCCTCACCCCGTACGCTCCCTGCCTCCTCACCCCGTACGCTCTGCGGCTCTCTCTCCGTCACGGCGGCGCCGTGCGGTTTTCCGCCGAGCCGTAACGTCCCCGCGTCCTCGCCCAACTCGCGGAGCCCGGACGGGGTCTGGGTGTCGGGTTCCCGGTCCTCCGCCACGTCCCGCAGGAACCCGGCGATCTCCTCGGCGTCCGGGCGGAGCGCCGGGTCCTTGGCCAGCAGGCGCACGAGCAGGGGGCCTAGGGGGCCCGCCCGCTCCGGCTCCGGCGGTTCGGCGGCGAGGATCGCGGCGAGCGTGGACTCCAGGGTGGTGCGGCGGAAGGGGGACCAGCCCTCGACGGCTGCGTAGAGGAGAACGCCGAGCGACCAGAGGTCGGAGGGCGGGCCGGCTGCGCCGGGCCCGGCCATCCGCTCGGGCGCGACGAATTCGAGCGACCCGACGAACTCCCCTGTCACGGTGAGCGATTCCTCGCCCTGGACGTGGGCGATGCCGAAGTCGGTGAGGACGACCTGGCCGTGCGGGCCGAGGAGGACGTTGGCGGGTTTGACGTCCCGGTGCACGATGCCGACGCCGTGCGCGGCGTGCAGCGCGCCGACGACGGCGAGGCCGATGCGGGCGGACTCGACGGGGGTGAGGGCGCCGCGCTTGAGCGCCTCGTGGAGCGACTCGCCCCGGACCAGTTCCATGACGATCCACGGAGCTCCGTCCTCGACCACGACGTCGTGGATGGTGACGGCGGACGGGTGGTCGACGCGGGCGGCGGCGCGGGCCTCGCGGTAGAGGCGGTTGGCGGCCCGCCGACGGGCGTCGTGCTCGGGGCCGTCCGGACCGTCCGGACCACCCGGACCGTCGGGGCTGCCCGGGCTGCCTGGGCCGTGCGGGCCGAGCGGGCTGTCCGTGCCGTGCGTGTCACCGGGGAGCCTGGGCTGTTTGACGGCGACCTCCCGGTCGACGAGTTCGTCGACCGCCCTCCACACGGTGCCCATGCCGCCCGATCCGACGCGTTCCGCGAGACGGTAACGGCCGCCGACCAGACGACCGGTGCCGGTGCCGGTGCCGGTGCCGGTGCCGGTGCCGGTGCCGGTGCCGGTGCCGGTGCCGGTGGTCCGGAACGTTCTGACGCCGGACGGGAGTTCGCCGTGCGGAGGTTCGCCGTCGTCGCTCATGCCCCATCAGTACCGTGCGGGGGCGGAGCTTGTCGACGCGGATCCGGTGGACCGGCGGCCTTAGCGACGGCGGTTCCACAACTCCTGGGCCCAGCCGTACCGTTCGCGGTGCTTGGGCAGGGCGGTGCGGCCGACCGCTGCGGCGAGTTTGCGCAACCGGCGCCAGTCCAGGGGCGGTTTGGGCTCGGGGACACCGGGGCGGTCGCGGGGCACGCGGACGCGCAGCGCCTTCGGCGAGACCCGGCAGTGGACGGGGGTCGGCAGGACGAGGGCCTCACCGTCGACGCCGACCTCGATCTCCGGCCGGTCGGCCTCCACGACGATCTCGTCGGCCACGAGGAGACTCAGACCGGGGGCGTTCGGGCCGAGCACCATTCCCGCGGCCTCGGCGGCGCTGTCGACACGGATGCCGACGACGCCGAGCACCCCGGCGTCGAGCCGTTCGCGGCGGCCGAGACCCACGAGGTCGTCGCTGCGGTAGACGTTGTTGCTGACGAGGACGGCCTGGGGCGCGTCGATGACGGCGTCCCCGATGCGGGCGGTGAGCCGTGGGCCCCGCTGGTGCGTGAGCAGTTCGGGCAGCAGTTCCAGGGTGGTGCGGACCTTGTCGTCGCGGTAGGCGGGGCTCTGCACGACGGCGGCGTACGCGCCGAACGAGGCGTTGTTGACGAAGGGGTGGCCGCTGGCGTAGCCGAGGTCGACATGGAGTTCGACGCCCTTGTCGGTGAGGGCGTCGAGGCAGGCGGCGGGGTTGTCGCGGTCGAGGCCGAGGTCCATGGCGAAGTGGTTGCGGGTGCCGGCGGAGATGACGAGCAGCGGGACGTCGTACGCGGCGGCGATGGCGGCGACCTGGGCCTGGGTGCCGTCGCCGCCGGCGACGCCGAGGAGGTCGGCGCCGTTCCTGACGGCGTCCCGGGCGAGGACGGCGACGTCCTCGTGGCGCGCGGGGTCGAGCAGGTGGACCGTGGCGCCGAGCCGTTCGGCGCGCTCCTTCAGCCGGAAGCGTTCGACCTTTCCGCCCCCGGACTTGGGATTCATGATGAGGAAGGGGCGGGTGGGGGAG
>NZ_JARGEE010000723.1:0-2580 GCF_033794485.1 Streptomyces sp. MB09-02B | reverse complement strand
CGGGGTTCGGCCGTCAACCAGGACGGGGCGTCCAACGGACTCACCGCGCCCAACGGGCCCGCCCAGCAACGAGTGATCCGTGACGCGCTGGCGAACGCCTTGCACCGCCCGTCCCCCGCCAGCCCGCCCTGCCGCGCGAACTCCGCGAACAGACCGGGGGTGGCCATCACCGCCACCCCTGCCGCGAGCGCCATCGAGCACTCCCCGCGCCGCAGCGACTCGGCGGCGAGGTGGAGGGCGACCAGCGAGGACGAGCAGGCCGTGTCCACGGTGACGGCCGGGCCCTCGCACCCGAAGACGTAGGACAGGCGGCCGGAGAGCACACCGGCCGTGTTCCCGGTCAGCAGATGGCCGCGCAGGTCGTCGGGGGCGTCGTGGAGCCGTGGACCGTACTCCTGGGACATGGCACCGACGTAGACACCGGTCCGGGTGGAGCGCAGGGACGACGGGGCGATGCCCGCCCGCTCGACCGCCTCCCACGCCGTCTCCAGGAGCAGCCGCTGCTGTGGGTCCATCGCCAGGGCCTCACGCGGCGCGATGCCGAAGAGGTCGGCGTCGAAGTCGGCGGCGTCCTCCAGGAAACCGCCCCGGTGGCCCTCGTCGTCCCAGCCTCGTTCGGCCGGCGGCCCGGAGATCGCGTCGATCCCCTCCAGCACGGCCCGCCACAGCCCCTCGGGGTCCCGGATACCACCGGGCAGCCGGCACGCCATGCCGACGATCGCGATCGGCTCGACGGCGGCGGACACTCCCGCGGACGCGGACGCGGACCCGCCACTGCCACCACCGGCCTGGGCTCGGGCCTCGGCCGAGAGATGCCGGGCGACCGCCGTGGGCGTGGGGTGGTCGAACAGCAGGGTGGTGGGCAGCCGTCGGCCGGTCGCGGCGTTCAGCCGGACGCGCAGTTCCAGGGCGAGATGGGAGTCGAAGCCGAGATCCTTGAAGGTCAGCCCCGGGTCGACCTCCGCCGCGGCGTCATGCCCCAGGACGGCGGCCGCCTCGGCGCGCACGAGATCGAGCGCGTCACGGCCGTCGGACACGTCGCGGACGTCGGTCACGTCACTCACGTCACGGACAACGGTCACGTCAGCCACGCCCGTTGTGCCCCTCGTGCCCGGCACGCCCGTCGTGCCCGGCACGCCGTCCCGGGCCAGCCAGTACCCGCGCCGCTGGAAGGGGTACGTCGGCAGCGGGAGGGGCGGACCGGGACGGTGTCCGGCGAGGGCGGCCGTCCAGTCCACGCGCGTCCCCGTGACGAAGGCCTGGGCCAGCCCGGCGGCGAACTGCGCGGGGTCGCCGTGGTGGCGGCGCAGCGTGGGGACGACGACCGGGACGGCGCCGCCGGCGTGCTCGACGGTCGCGGCCACCGAGGCGGTGAGGAGCGGGTGGGGGCTGATCTCGATGAACGTGCGGTGACCGGACTCGGCCAGCGCGGTGACGGCGGCGGCGAAGGCGACCGGCTCACGCAGGTTCCGGTACCAGTAGGCACCGTCCAGCCGGGGCCCGTCCTCACCGAGGACCACCTGTCCCCGGTCGACGGTGGAGTGCAGGGGTATCCGGGCGGGCAGCGGGGTGATGTCGGCGAGGGCGCCGAGGAGGTCGGTACGGATGCCCTCGACGTAGGAGGAGTGGGAGGCGTAGTCCACGGCGACCCGGCGGGCACGGACGTCGTCGGCACGGCAGGAGACCAGCAGGTCCTCCAGCGCGTCGTCGGCTCCGGCCACCACGACCGCGTCGGGGCCGTTGACGGCGGCGAGTTCGACTTGCCCACCGAGCGCCGCGAGGCGGGCGAGGACGCGTTCCTCGGACTCCGGGACGGCCACCATGCCGCCCTGGCCGGAGAGTTGACGGGCAATCAGTTCTGCGCGGCGTACGGAGATCCGCGCACCGTCCGTGAGCGTGAGCACTCCGGCCACGCAGGCCGCGGCGACCTCGCCCTGGGAGTGCCCGACGACCGCGGCGGGCTCGACCCCGTACGCGCGCCACATCTCGGCGAGGCTGACCATGACGGCCCACAGGACGGGTTGGAGCACATCGACGCGGTCCAGGCCCGGTGCGCCGGGCGCTTCCCGTAGTACGTCGGTCGGGGACCAGTCGACGCAGGTGGCTAGGGCCTGCTCGCAGCGGGCCCAGGCGGCGGCGAACTCAGGTCGGCCGTCGAGGAGTTCCACGGCCATACCCGGCCACTGGGAGCCCTGGCCGGGGAACACGAAGACGGGGCCGGGCCCTGTGGTGGTCGGTTCCCGGCCCGGGGAGGTGACGACGGTGGGGAGCTTTCCGTTCGCCGCGAGTGCGGCGAGACCGCGAAGCCTGGCGAAGCGGTCGGAGCCGAACACCACCGCCCGGTGGGGAAAGAGGGTGCGAGTCGTCAGCATGGCGTGGCCGATGTCGGCGGGCGGCGCCTCGGGTACGGCCTCGAGGAGTCGCCGCGCCTGTTCGGCGAGCGCCTGGGGCGTGCGGGCGGACAGCACCCATGGCACCGGGGCCTCGCCGCGGCTGTCCGAGAGCCCAGCCACCTCCCGACCCTCCGCACCCGGGACGCCCTCCGCCTCCTGGCCCCCCGAATCCGGGACTCCCACAGCC
>NZ_JARGEE010000722.1:0-2590 GCF_033794485.1 Streptomyces sp. MB09-02B | reverse complement strand
GGCGGAGCCGGGTGCCTGGGCCGGACGCGGCGTTGGTGGCGGGCGGGACTTCGGCTGCTGGGACCACGGCTTCAGCGGCGGCCACGGCCTCGGTTGCGACAACGGAGCCGGCAGCGGCCACGGGTTCGGCTGCGACCACGGAGCCGGCAGCGGCCACGGGTTGGGCCTCGGTGGCGAGCCCCGCCTCGGCCGGGTCCATGGCTTCGGCCCCGCGCACGGCTCAGGCGGCAGCGGCAGTGGCGGCCACGTCGGCCGCGGTCTCGGTGCGGGCTGTCGAGAGGCCTTCGGCTGCCGCCGCCGGGGAACCGGTTCCCGCCGCCGGGGAGCCGGTGCCCGCGGGGGAGGGGGCGCGATGAGCGAGCTGCGGTTGGACGGGCTGGACGGGCTCGACGGGCTCGACGGGTTCGATACGAAGCTCCCGCCCGGCGCCATGCCTTCGGGCGACCCCCTTGCCTCGCGGGACCTCGCCGCCCCGCCCGACCCTGTACTCCGGGCGGCCGACGACGGCCTCGCGCTACCCGGGGCCACATCCAGGCCCGCTCCCCGCCGCGGCGCCGTGGACCCCGTGAAGGCCCTGATGCGCCGGCACCGGGAACTCTGCGAGCGGGCGGTCGACCCCTTGGAGATCGCCGCCGGGCTGGAGGCGCACGGGGTGACCGACCGTACCGCCGCCCGCTTCCGGCACCGCGAGGTGTTCTCGCTCGCCGAGGAGATGTACGCACGCGTGTCGCGTGACGGGGAGGAATCCACGGAGCGCGAGCCGGTGCCGAGCGCGCCCGGCGCACGCGGTGGATGGGCTCTGTTCGCCCTGTTGCCGGGCGCCCTGTGCGCGGCGGGTGTCGCCGGGGTGCGGCTCACCGATGGCCAGCCCCGTCTCTTGGCCGCGGCCCTCGGCGCCCTGGCGGTGGCGCTGGGCCTGCGCGCGGCACTCGACCGGGGTCCACTGCGCGCACCGGTCGGCACGGCGGGCCGTACCCGTACCTGGACGTGTTGGCTGATCGCGTACGCCCTTCTCGGCGACGGCCTACTCGCGGGCGGTCTCGAAGGCGGGCCCCACGGCCTCTGGCCCATGGCCGTCGCACCCGTGCTCGCGCTCGCCCTGTCCTGTGCTCCCGCGGTCTGGTGCGCCCACCTCCTCTCCGTACGGGCCCGCCGCAAACTCACCGCCAGCCGGGGCCTCACGGAGTTCGCCGAGTCCATGAAGCCCCTGATCCTCGGTGTGTTCGCACTCCACCTCGGTGCCCTGGCCGCCCTGCTGGCGCTGTGCGGCGCGGCCCTGGACGAGCCCACCGGGTACGCCGGTGCCGCGGCCCTCGGGGCGCTCCTTCTGCTCGCCCGCCTCCTCACCGCTCACGGCTTCGCCCAGGCCCCGGTGGTCGCCCTCCGGGCAGCCGCCCTGGCCGAGGCGGTCGCGCTGGGCACCGTCTTCGCGAGCCGCCTGCCCGGCTGCTCCTTCCTGGCCGTCCCCGTCGAGACGGTCGCCCACGCCTGGGGGCCCGGAGCCGTACCCGCTCTCGTGTGCGGCGCCGCCACGCTCGCCCTGCTCGTCCACGCCACCCGCACGCTGACCCGGGCCTCGGCCCACGCCCTGCCCTCCGGGGCGACCTGACCCCCTCGGGCTCCGCACGACGGCCGTACACCGCCACGCGAAGTCCGAGCCCGATCGACGCACGGGGCCCACGCCTCAGACGTCCTCTCCCGCGGGGCCGACACCGCGGGCCACCTCATCACCCACGGCACCACCTCATAAGGAGAACGCCAGATGATCACCTCCCGAACCGGAGAGCCCGCCCCGGGAGCCGCCCGATGAGGGTCCTGCTGATCGGAGCCAACGGATATCTCGGCCGCTTCGTCGCCGAACGTCTGCTCGCCGACCCGGCCGTCCAGCTCACCGCGCTCGGCCGCGGCGACGACGCCGACGTACGGTTCGACCTCGCCACCGGCAGCCCCGGCGCGCTCACCCGCTTCCTGGACGCCGTCCACCCCGGAGTCGTCGTCAACTGCGCCGGCGCCACCAGGGGCGGCGCCCGCGAACTCACCCGGCACAACACCGTCGCCGTCGCCACCGTCTGCGAGGCCCTGCGCCGCAGCGGCTGCGGCGCACGCCTGGTGCAGCTCGGTTGCGGCGCGGAGTACGGGCCCAGCCAGCCCGGCTCCTCCACCGCCGAGGACGCCGTGCCCCGCCCCGGCGGCCCGTACGGGGTGAGCAAGCTCGCCGCCACCGAACTCGTCCTCGGCTCCGGCCTGGACGCCGTGGTCCTGCGCGTCTTCTCACCCGCGGGACCCGGTACACCCGCCGGCTCCCCGCTCGGCCGCCTGGCCGAAGCCATGCGCCGCGCCATGCAGTCCGGCGACGGCGAACTCAAACTCGGCGGTCTCGGCGTTCAGCGCGACTTCGTCGACGTACGCGATGTCGCCCGCGCCGTCCACGCCGCCTCGCTCTCCGCGGCCCAGGGCGTGATCAACATCGGCTCGGGCCGCGCCGTGCGCCTCCGTGACGCCGCGGCCGTTCTCGCCCGCGTCGCCGGTTACGGCGGCGCCCTCCACGAACCTGCCCTTAATAACCATCCCCAACCCAAAAAAAAAGGAA
>NZ_JARGEE010000721.1:0-2594 GCF_033794485.1 Streptomyces sp. MB09-02B | reverse complement strand
CGCGGGTGGGGTGCGCGGCGAGTTCCCTGATCTCGTCGAGCTGGGCCGCCCAGCTCGACGAGATCAGGGAACTCGCCGCGCACCCCACCCGCGCGGACCGCTTCTCGCACGCCACCACCGCGCTGGAGCTGTACCGCCTCCTCCTGCGCCTGCCCACCCTCGAACCCCTGGACCGCCCGTGGGAGGCCGGTGCCGCGAAGAACTCTCCCCACCCCGAGTCCCGCATGCTCAGCCGGATCCGCGCGCTCCTCGCCAAGGCGGAGGCGACCGGATTCCCGGAGGAGGCGGAGGCGCTCAGCGCGAAGGCGCAGCAGCTGATGGCGCGTCACAGCATCGACGAGGCGCTGCTCGCGGCCCGCGCGCACAGCAAGGACGCGCCCGGCGCGTGCCGGATCGGCGTCGACCCGCCGTACGAGACGGCCAAGGCGATCCTCCTCGACGCGGTCGCCCGGGCCAACCGCTGCGAGGCCGTCTGGAACGAGGCCCTCGGCTTCTCCACGGTGGTCGGTTTCGAGGCCGACCTGGAGGTGGTCGAGCTGCTCCACACCTCGCTCCTGGTGCAGGCCACCACCGCCATGACCAAGGCGGAGGCGGCCCAGCGCAGGGGCGGCCGCAAGCGGACCAAGACCTTCCGGCAGTCCTTCCTGGCCGCCTACGCCCACCGCATCGGCGACCGGCTGGCGGCGGTGGCCGAGGCCCAGGTCGCCGAGGCGCAAGCCGCGGAGGCGGAGGCCGGGAGCGTCGGCTCGCGTGGAGCGGGCGCCCCCGACCAGGACCTGCTGCCTGTCCTCGCCGCCCGCGACGTCGCCGTCCACGACGAGTTCAGCCGGATGTTCCCGGACACGGTCACCACCCGCGTCCGAGGGGTCAGCGACCTGGCCGGCTGGCAGCAGGGAGCGAAGGCGGCCGACCGCGCCCAGGTCAGAGCACGGCCCCGACTGCCGTCATGACCCGGGCAAGCCCCGGCGCCGGCACAAGCCCCGGCCCAGGCGCAAGCCCCGGCCCAGGCGCAAGCCCCGGCCCCGGCGCTGCCCTCACGCCCCGGCCCCGGTGACTCAGTCGCCCACCGGCAGGAACGGCCCCACCGTCGCCTCCAACGTGCTCTCGGACTTCACCGCGACCTCGGCGTCCGGCCACTTGAAACTGCTGACCTTGCTGTCGCCGGGCAGGGTCAGCTTCAGCTCGTCGACGGCGGCAGCCTTCTCCGGGTCACCGGCGACCCCGCGCACATAGGAGATGGACAGGAGCATCGACTGGCCGCCCTCCAGCGTCACCTCGGTCTCCTCGGACGCGCCCTCCTGCGGCTGGAGCGCCCACGACTTGTCGCCGGCGACCAGGTCGACCCCGGCGAGGCCCTTCAGCGTGCACGCGGCGTCACCCTTGTTGGTGACGGTGACCGGGACGGCCCCCTCGTCCCCGGCGGCCGGGGCCGCACTGCTGGGCCCGACCTCGAAGCCGACCCGAGCGGCCGTGCACGCGCCCTTCCGCGCGCTCTCGGTGGTGGCGGCCCCGGTCTTGCCGTCGTTCCCGCCGTCACCTCCATCACCCCCGTCACTCCCGCTACAGGCGGTCAGCGTGAGGGCCGCGAGAAGGGCGGCGGCGATGGCGGTCGGAGCGGTGCGCATGGGGTTCCCGGTGGAGTTCGTGGCTGTCACAGCACAGCCGGCGGCGGTGTGAACGTGCGAACGGGCCGCGAACCCGGAGGTTCCGCGGCCCGTCCCCCACATGATCTACGACCCGAGCGCCGAGCGGGGCCCATTCCCGCCTACGACCCGGCGCTCGCCGTGGGCAGGTCCGTCGGCAGCCCGGACGGCATGGACCCCTCCGCCTTCCGGAACGTCTCCTCGCCGACGCCGCCCTCCCAGGTGATCGTGAGGGACTTGCCACTCACCTTGTCCACCATGCCCTCGGTGCGGTCGTCGCTGCCGTCCTGGCACTTGAGGCTGATCATCTGCATGTCGTCCGCGTCGGAGACCTTGCCGCTGCACACCGAGGTGCCCACGAAGACGGCGACCTCGGCGCCGTTGACGAACAGGGCGACCGGCTTGCCGCCGGTCGTGGCCAGCCAGTTGCCCTGGAGCTCGGTCTTCGTGCCGGAGGAGTCCCCGGAGCCGCCGCTGTCCGAGCCGTCCGCGCCGTCCGAGGGCGTCGGGGCGGCGGACGAGTCCTTCGTCGCGGAGTCACCGCTGTCACCGCTGTCACCGCTGCACCCGGTCAGTACGAGCGCGGCCGTGAGCCCGGCCGCCACGGCCACGGCGCGGATGCGCCGGCTCGCGGAGGAAGCCCTGGTCGCGGGCCTTGCCGTCATCGCGGTGGTCGCCGCGGTCGCCGTAGTCACTGGACATCTCCCCAAGCTGTGGCCGGATCCGTTCGCCGCGCCGACAGCCGCAAGCTACCAGCAGCGGCACGGCGCCGGACGGCCGGGAACTGTGAGAACTCCGGGGAAGTCGGGACGCACGGGGGGCCTGCCCTGCCGGGCCCGGGCAGCGAGGCGGCAGCCGACCGCGGCGCTCTGACGGGACGCTGTCCCTTTTTACCATTTCCGAGCCCACGAGAAAGCCAGAAAAACGGAATTCCGTCTTTTGCATGAAAAA
>NZ_JARGEE010000720.1:0-2604 GCF_033794485.1 Streptomyces sp. MB09-02B | reverse complement strand
GGCCTGGGTCTGGCAGGTGGAGTCGGCGGCCGGGTGGCGTTGGGACCTGGGGGAACGGGCGCGCGGCACGTACCTCGCGCTGAACGGGCCGACGGACGCGGAGCACCAGTGGCGGGTGCGGCTCGCGCCGGGCGAGACGGTCACAACCGTGGCGGCGGCGCTCGCCCTCGGGTCGGGAGGCGGCTCGGGCCTTGGGACGAAAGGCGACTCGGGGCTCAGGTCACAGGGCTGCTCGGGGCTCGATGACGCGCTGTCGGCGCTGACCGCGTACCGCCGTGCCGTTCGCCGTCCCCATCCCGACCACGACACGCTTCCCGTGGTCTTCAACGACTACATGAACACGCTGATGGGCGACCCGACCACCGCGAAGCTGCTGCCGCTGATCGACGCGGCGGCGGACGCGGGCGCGGAGTACTTCTGCATCGACTCCGGCTGGTACGACGACACGGTGGACGGCGGCTGGTGGGACAGCGTCGGAGAGTGGCTGCCGTCGTCGCGCCGGTTTCCGACGGGGGGTACGGACGGTGGCAGGGCCGGAGAGCCCGGTGTGGCGGCCGGGGGCTGCGGCGGAGCGGGGGAAGGCGGCGCGGCAGGGGAAGGCGGCGGTACCGAGGCCGGGGCGGACGGCGCAGCCGCAGCCGCAGGGCACAGCAACAGCACGGCCAAGGCAGACGGCACAGTCGGTGCACCGGTCGACGACGGCATCCGAGCCGTACTGGAGCGGATCCGGGAGCGCGGCATGGTTCCCGGGCTCTGGCTGGAGCCCGAGGTCGTCGGCGTGCGCAGCGCCGTCGCGGCGGAGCTGCCGCCGGAGGCCTTCTTCCAGCGCGACGGGGTGCGGCTGACCGAGCAGGGCCGCCACCAGCTCGACCTGCGCCATCCGGCGGCCCGTGCCCACCTCGACAAGACGGTGGACCGTCTCGTCGGCGACTGGGGCGTGGGCTACCTCAAGCTCGACTACAACATCGTGATCGACCCCGGTACGACCGCCCCCGGCGACCTCGCCCCCGGCGCCGGCCTCCTGGGGCACGCCCACGCCTACCTGGACTGGCTCTCCGACGTGCTGGACCGCTACCCGCACCTCGTCGTCGAGAACTGTGCCTCCGGCGGCATGCGCATGGACGGCGCCACCCTGGCCGTGGCGCAGCTGCAGTCCACCAGCGACCAGCAGGACCCCCTCCGCTGTCCCCCGATCGCCGCCGCCGCGCCCTCGGCGGTCCCCCCGGAGCAGGGCGCCGTCTGGGCCTACCCGCAGCCCGAGTACGAGGACGACCTGATCACCTTCACCCTGGGCGGAGCGCTCCTGGGCCGTATCCACCTGTCGGGACACCTGGACCGCATGACGGAGCGTCAGCTCGCCCTCGTGCGCGAGGCGGTGAGCACGTACAAGACGATCCGCGGGGACCTGGCCCGGGCCGTGCCGTTCTGGCCGCTCGGCCTGCCGGCTTGGACGGACGAGTGGCTGGCGCTGGGGCTGCGAGCCCCGGACGGACGAGGACCGGCGTACCTGTCGGTGTGGCGGAGGGGCGGGGCGACGACCGAAGTACGCCTGCCTGTACGACACTTGGAGGGCTCGGCACTCGCCGTACACGCCGAGATCCTGCACCCCCGCGCCGCGCGGGCGGACTCGGCGGCGTCCTGGGACCCCGCCACCGGCGAACTGCGGGTGTCGATGCCGCGCACTCCCGGGGTGCTGCTGATCCGGCTGACCCAGGAGGAACGGACCGGGGCCTAGGACGACCCGGGCCGGCACCGCGCGGGGGCACGGTACCGGCTCGGACTCGTACGCGGACCTGCCTACGACTCACTCACCGACCTGACCGCCACACATCAACTGCTGCTGACCGTCAGGTTGTTGGTGACGAAGTCCAGGCCTCCGGAGGACGAGGTCACCTCGAAGCCGAACTGCACGTCCCCGATGGTCTCGTTGCCCATCCAGCCCTTGGTGTCCTTGATCCACTTGAGGACGGGGAGGATCTGGACCGTGCCGGAGGTCGAGTCCGAGGTGCGCAGGAACGAGAACACGTCCCAGTACGTGCCGTCGGACCGGTAGGCGCGGCCCTTGTAGACGTTCCAGCTGTGGCCGCCGACCGTCACGCTCTGCTGGAAGGTGCCGAGCGCGCCGACGGCGCCGTTGTGGTTGACCCAGAGCATGATCTCGTAGTCGTAGTCCGTGTCCCAGACGTCGTACGAGGTGTTGTACGCGCCCGAGGACGGGACGGTGACGTTGTAGCTGCTGTTGAGCGAGCCGAGCGAGGTGATCGTCTTGTTGATCACCTTCTTGGAGTTGGGGTACGACTTGATGCCGCCGGTGTTGGGGTGGTTGGCCCAGACACCCCAGTTCGTACCGGAGTTGGCCCAGACGCACTGGCTGCCGGCGCCGGAGCCCCAGATGTTGTTGTAGAGCGTGTAGCCGTTGAGGCTGGTGTTGCCCCACTGGTCGCACGAGTTCCAGACGGCGGCGGAGGCGGGGGCCGAGGCGAGGCCGATCGTGGCGCCGAGCGCGAGCGCGGGGGCGAGCAGGGCCTTGCCGATCCGGCCCCGGGTGCGGGTGCGTGTTGCCATGGGTTTTGGTTCCTTCCATGGGTGGGGGGACGTGCGGGG
>NZ_JARGEE010000071.1:0-28458 GCF_033794485.1 Streptomyces sp. MB09-02B | reverse complement strand
GCCCAGCGACAGCCCCGCGAGCCCGATCCCCTCGGCCCCGCCGACCAGGTCCGCCACCGACAGCACCACCCCGTGGGCGACCCCCGCCGAGGCCGCCGGTCCCTCGGCCTCGGCCGGCACCACCGACACTCCCTGACCCAACCCGTACGGCAGCGCGCCATGGTCGTCCGTCGTCGTATGTCGTCGTGACGTGATCTCCACCACGAAACCGCTTAGTAGAACAGTAGAAAACGCCCTTTCACCCGGCGCGACCTCGTCCCTTGGGTACGGTCGTGACAGCAGATCCAACGGTCGGTGACGGAGCCCCGCATGCAGGTGAGTCGACGTGTACGCGCGGGTGGCCCCCTCGGCCACCTGCTACTCGCCGCCGTGCTCGCCCTCAGCGTCTTCGCGATGCACAGCACCGGGCACCCCGGCGAGTCCGCGCACTCCATGGACACCGCCTCCCACGCCACCACGACGGATACGACGGCGCCGGGGCCGAAGTCCTCGCACGAACCGGCCCCGACCATGGACATGCAGTCCCTCTGCGTGGCGATCCTGCTCGGCGCATGGGTCCTCACCGTCCTCCTCACATCGGCGTTCACCCGCCGTCATGAGGAGTGGGCAGAACTTCTCGCCCAGGTCGCCGCGATCGCGCGACCTCGCCCGCCGCCGCGCGGGCCCGATCTCACCCGTCTGTCAGTTCTGCGGCTGTAGGCCGAACCGCTCACGCGGGCGCGCGCCCTGCGCGGCCCCGCGGCTTCGCCTGCCCACGAACAGCCAAGAACGCACACCACGAGGTGAATCGACCATGACTGCCCCCACGCGTACCCCGCGCCGGACGCGCCTCCGCCGGGCCGCCGCCATCGCGAGCGTCGCCACCGTCGGCGCCCTGCTCCTCACCGCATGCGGCGACGACATGAACGGTATGGAGCACGGCGGCGGCAAGAGCTCACCGTCCGCGTCCGGCGACGCCGGATCGACCGACACCGGATCGAGCGACGCCGGATCGGCCGGCTTCAACGACGCCGACGTCACCTTCGCGCAGATGATGATCCCGCACCACGCGCAGGCCCTGGACATGGCCCAACTCGCCGACGGCCGGGCCTCCGACGCGGAGCTCAAGGCCATCGCCGAGCAGATCGAGAAGGCCCAGGAACCCGAGATCGAGACGATGAAGGGGTGGCTGCGGTCCTGGGACAAGCCGACGGCCCCCGAGTCCATGCCCGGTATGGACCACGGCGACGATGACGGCATGATGTCCGACGCGGACATGCGGCGGCTCAAGGGCCTGAAGGGCACCGAGTTCGACAAGACGTTCGCCGAGATGATGATCCAGCACCACAACGGTGCCATCACCATGGCCGAGGACGAGCAGAAGAACGGCAGGTACGGTGCCGCCGTGAAGATGGCGGGCGCCATCGTGCAGGGCCAGACCGCCGAGGCCGAGCAGCTCAACGACATCCTCGACCGGCTCTGAGCACCCCGGCGCGGGCCGACGCACGGCCCGCGCCGGTCCTCGCGCGATCGGTCCCACCGCCACCGCCACCGCCACCGCCACCGAGGAGCCGTGACGAGCAGGCCATCTACTATGCCCCTGCGTACGTGCGTACCCACGTACGCGCGGGCAGCCAGAAGGAGTCAGGGCCATGCGACGGCTGGGGGAACTGGAAGCGGAGATCATGGACCGCCTCTGGACGTGGAACCGTCCGGCGACGGTGCGCGAGGTCGTCGACGATCTCAACAAGACCCGCCCGCTCGCCTACACCACGGTCATGACGGTCACCAACATCCTCTACAACAAAGGCTGGTTGCTGCGGGGCAAGCAGGGCCGCGCCTGGCTGTACACCCCCGTGCGCAGCCGCGAGGCGTACGCCGCGGCGCTGATGGAGGACGGTCTCGACGCGAGCAAGGACCGGCCGGCCGCGCTGATCCACTTCGTCGAGAACATGACGGAGGAGGAACAGGCCGCCCTGCGCAAGGCGCTGCGCACGGTGGGACGGCAGGCGAAGTCGTGAACGCGGCTCCGCTCCTGCTCGCGTACACGGCGACGGTGGGGTTCGTCGCCCCTCCCCTGGTCCTGCGTGCCGCGTGGCCGCACCGGGCGCCCGCCCTGGCTCTGCTGGTCTGGCACACGCTGACGCTGTCCTTCGCCCTCGGCGCCGCCCTGACCGTGTACCACCTGCTGATGCCGGCCGTGCACACCCACGAGGGTCTCCTGGGCCTGCTGCACTCCTGCGGACTCGACCTCGGCCTCGGCCCCGGCGCGAGCGGACCCGATCGCGACATCGCGGGCCGCCTCGCCGTCGGCGTTCCCGCAGCGCTCGGGACCGCACTCACGGGAAGCTTCGCCTTCCACGTCGTACGAGCCCGTCGGGCGCGGGCCCGGCACCGGGAGGCGGTGGATCTGGTCGGCCGCCGCTGCGTACGGCTGGGCGCCACCGTCCTGCCGTACGACGTGCCCGCCGCCTACTGCCTGCCGGGTCACCGGCCCAGGATCGTGATCAGCGACGCGGCCGTGCGGGAGCTGAGCCCCGAACAACTGGCGGCGGTCCTGGCGCACGAACGGGCGCATGTCGCGGGCCGCCACCATCTGGTGATCGCCGCCGCGGCGGCGTTCCACTCGCTCTTCCCCCGACTCCCCCTGGCCCGCCACGCCCGTGCGCAGACGACGCTCCTGCTGGAGATGGTCGCCGACGACCGTGCCCTGCGCACCCACTCCGACAGTGCCCTGGCGAGCGCGATGTACGAGATGGCGGCGGCCCGGACGCCCAAGGACGCGTTCGCGGCGGGCGGCCCGGCGGTCCTGCTCCGGATCCGGCGGGTGCTCGGGCCGCGCCCTCCCGCGCACCGCGCGCTCCGGGGTTCGGTCGCCGCCGTGATCGCGACCGTTCCGCTGCTGCCGCTCCTCGTCGCCTGCCCGCTCGGCGCCGCGTGACGCGGCCGTAGCCGCACCCCGGTCATCGCACCGCCTCGGCCCGCAACTGCCCGATACGCGCCTGCAGTTCGGGTGAGACGGCCACCACCAACACCGTCCCCATCAACACCGTCCCTATCAGCAGCATCGTCGCCATCGAGCCGCCCGTACCGTGAAGCCGATCACGAGGTACGCACCGTGCCGCGCCGCGCGCCGCCATCACGGCCCCTCACCCTCGCCATATACCCCCCAGGGGTATAGCCTGGCGTTGCTCCTGAAGACGGGCCACCATGGAGGAGAAGGGTGGTGAAAGGTCATGGACCACATGGACCACCTGGACCGGGAAGACATGGACCACATGGACCACAGGACTCATCCCGACGGCACCGCACCCCCCGACCGGATCGCTCGCGACGAGGGTCGGCACAGCCGCCACTCCGACCACGCGCTGCCGCACGGAAGCCCCGGAGGCGCCTCCTGGGCCACGGCGGCGAAGGCGACCCTGCACTGCCTCACCGGCTGCGCCGTCGGCGAGATCCTGGGCATGGTCATCGGCACGGCTCTGATGTGGGGCAACGTGCCGACCATGATCCTGGCCATCACGCTCGCGTTCCTCTTCGGCTACTCGTTCACGCTGTTCGCGGTGCGGCGGGCCGGCCTGGACCTCAGAAGCGCGATCAAGGTGGCCCTGGCCGCCGACACCGTCTCGATCGCTGTCATGGAACTGGTCGACAACGCGATCATCGCCCTCACCCCCGGCGCGATGGACGCCCACCTCGACGACGCCCTCTTCTGGTCAGCGCTCCTCGGCGGCTTCGCGGTCGCCTTCCTCATCACCACACCGGTCAACAAGTGGATGATCGGCCGGGGCAAGGGCCACGCCGTCGTCCACGCGTACCACTGACCGGCGAGGCGCCGCCTGTCGCCAAGTCCCGGCAGACACGACCGGCCAGCAATCAGCGAACGCAGGACCCCGGTGCCGGATGAGGCCTCACCGCCTGGCGTGAGGGACCGACAGATCCAGGCGCGCCCTTCCGTACGCGGACCCGACCTTGAGGATCCGAGGCACGCGCCATGCGCCGCGCCGCTTGATCCGTCCCCCTGCGGCGGCGATCGTCGATGTGACCTCCGGCTGCTCCTCCGGGAGTGAGGCCAGAGCCGGCACGAGCTCACCGGGCGTCCTGGCGGTGAGGACTTGATGCAGGCGTTCGTCCAACTCCTTGTGCGAGATGAGCGCTTCGGCGTACGCCCGGCCGGGGCGCACCTCCGGTACGAGGGCTTCGAGCTGGGCGACGGCAGCCGGCACGGCGGGCGAGGTGGAGGCGAGGACGGCGATCCGTCGGTACGGCCCGGCCAGGGCGGCCTTGAACATCGCCTCGTCGGACTTGAGAACGGGCACGCCCCACAGTGTGCGGGCGGTGTCCACCACCTCTCCGTACGAGGAACAGGTCAGCGGCAGTCCTTGTACGCCACCGTGCACCACGTGCCCGATCAGCCGCAGCATCCGGCGGCGCAGCGCGTCCGTGAGGCCGCCGGCGGCGCGCGCGTCGTCCAGCAGCCGGTCGTCCAGCACATTCCAGACCGTGGCCTGCGGGAACTCTTGCGCGAGCGCCTCTTGGGCGACGCGGGCTCCGGTCGGCACGGCGTGGATGAGGGCAACCAGGGGATGGGGTTCGATCACCGGGTCTTTTCCTTTTCCGGCAGACGGGAACCGGTGAAGGCCCCGGCCCCGGCGAGCGAGCGCTCACGGAGGCGGCCAGGTCCCGGCGGTGGTTCACCGCCGCGCCGTCACCGTATGACTCACCGGTAAACCGGTAAACCAGTTGCACGCATGGGGAGCTCTGCCGGAGTGGCGTAGAGCCCCAGTCTGTCGAGGAGGATGGCCGGCCGACCGGCCACCAGCGATCACCGGTGACCGACGACGGCAGTGAGGGCTACAGGGCTACGCCTCACGCCGTTCGAGAGTTTCCATCAGGCGCCGCGATGCCCCGCTCATGTGCCGCGCCATCGCAGTGCGGGCAGCCTCGGCATCTCCCGCGGCGACGGCTTCGAAGATCGGCACCTGGTCGGCGTAGGCCACCTCACGGGGGCGGACGGCCCGGTGCGCTCCACCCAGCCTCGCTGGATCATCACCCGCATGCCCTTGAGCATGGCCCGCAGCACCATGTTGCCCGACAGCTCCCCGAGGACCGCGTGGAAGGCGGTGTCCGCCTCGGGGAACTCCTCGTCCGGGCACTCCCGCATGGCCGCGAGCCGAGCCCGCAGCAACTCGACCCCGGCCTCGTCGCGCGCACGCGCGGCAAGCCCGGCGACGACGACCTCCAGCTCCGCACGCGCCTGCACCATGTCCCGGGCACCCCGCTCCCGCAGGACCAGCCCCAGCTCGAAGAGCCGGTAGAGCACGTCGGAGTCGGCACCACGGAAGTAGGTACCGCTGGACTGCCGGATCTCCAGCAGACCGAGGAAGCCGAGCGACTTGATCGGTTCGCGGACCGTGGGGCGGTTCACCCCGAGCATCTCGGTCAACCGCCGCTCCGACGGAATCCGGTCGCCGGGTTGCACCTCGCCGGACATCAGGTAGTCGATGAGACGACGGGAGACCTCGGCGGCCGGCGGTTCCCGTGGCTCGACCGTGATCCTGGCGAGTTCGGCCATCGCCTTCCTCACTCCGACACGACGTGCTGGCTGGATTCTAGGTATCCACCGGCATGCCGGTGAACCGGTGCTCCGGAAGCGTGGGTCAGGTGCGGCGCACGAGCTCGAAGGCGCTAAGGCTCCGGCGTGGCGTCCCTGTTCCGCTCCAGACCGTTCACCGGACCGTTCAGCGGCTCAGGCAGTCGCCGGCTTCCGGATGCGCGGGTGGTTCTCCAGAGCCCACCGCACGGTCTTCGGCGGGCGTCCGAGCAGGGTTTCCAGCTCGTCGGTGATGCCGCCGTATCCTCCGCGGCCGATGATCCGGGTCAGGGTCTTCAGGTGCTCCGCGATGTGCGGGTACGCGGACATGTGGGTGTCCACGTAGGTCTCGTTCCAGGTTTCGATGTCCTCGGGGACATACGTGACCGGGCTTCCCAGCACGGCCGCGAAGTCCTCCGCGATCCCGTGCATGTCCTTCAGCTCCGGGCCGGTGAGCGCGTAGGACTTGGAGAGGTGCGGCGCCGGGTCGGCCAGGATCTTCGCGCACAGTTCCGCGACGTCGTAACCGGCGACGGGTGCGAGCCGGTGGTCGCCGAAGGGCAGGCGCAGTTCACCGTCGGCCAGTGAGCCGAGGGCCAGCCAGGTCATGATGGGGTTCTCGACGAAGAAGGCCGCCCGAATGTTGACGGTCGGGACGCCGGACCACTCCAGCACCTGCTCGGCGACCCAGTGGGCCCGCTGCTGCGGCGACCAGTTGGCGACGAGCCCGCCGAGCCGCGCGCGCCGTTCCTCCTCCGGCGCGGTCATGTGGTCGAAGGTCATGAACGACTGCTCGTACTCGGAGATGTTGACGAACACCTCGATGTCGCCCTTGGCCCGCGCCGCCGCGGCCATCAGGCTGACGGCGTCGGTGTAGTAAGGCGACAGGCTCATGCTGAAGTAGATGCGCCGGACGCCCTCCAGCGCGGCGGTCACGTCGGCGATGGTGAGCAGGTCACCGACGAAGACCTCCGCCCCGGCCCGGCGGAGCGAGTGGGCGCGTTCGTCGTCCTGCCGCACGAACGCGCGCACGGGGTGCCCTTGTTCGAGCAGCATGTCGACCATCGTCCGGCTCACACCACCGATCTCGCCGGCGGCACCGGTGATCAGGATGGGATTGCGCTCTGACATCAGGGTGTCCTCTGTCTTGTTGGAGGGTGGGTCGGGGATGTTCGCGAGGCGAGAGGGGGCCGCCTCCTGCGAACCTTGCTGGTCAGCCGGCCAGGCGGTTGATCTTGCGGATCTGCTTGTCGAAGGCCCGGGCGGGTACGAGACGGCGCAGTGTGCTCACGCGTCCGGCCATGGGCCCGGCGGTGTAGCGCAGCTTCGGCCTGGCGTCGGTCGCCGCCGCGACGATCGCCTTGGCGACGACGGCGGGTGCGTCGCCGCCCCTGACGGCCTCCGCCAGCACGCGGTCGACGGTCTGCCGCTGCCGCGCGTACGCGTGCAGGGGCGTGTCGGGCTTGCCGCTGTTGGCCTCGAAACCGGTCCTGGTGTAGGCGGGTTGGACGAGAAGCGCCCGGACGCCGTGCTCCCGGACCTCGTGGTCCAGGGACTCGGTGTAGCCCTCGATCGCGTGCTTGGAGGCGGCATAGGCGGCCATGTACGGCTGGGGCATGAATCCGAGTACGGACGAGATGTTGATGATGCGCCCGCGCTTCTGGGCGCGCATGTGCGGCAGGACTCCCGTCACCATGCGCATGACCCCGAAGACGTTGGTGTCGAAGAGGGCCCGGGCCTGCTCGACGGAGGTTTCCTCCGCCGCGCCCGTCGCGCCGACGCCGGCATTGTTGACCAGCACGTCGATCCGCCCGAACCGCTCACTCACCTCCTGGACCACTGCGGCGACCGATGCGTCGTCGGCCACGTCGAGGTCGAGGAACGTCACACCGTCGAGCGGGGTGACGCGTGAGGTGTCCCGGCTTGTGCCGACCACGCCGAAACCCGCTGCGACCAGTGCGAGCGCGGTCTCCCTGCCAATGCCGGACGAGGCACCCGTCACGAGCGCCACCGGCCGATCTGTCGTCATCACACACTCCCGCACACATTGAGAAACCGATCGGTTTCCATCACTGTAAACCGATCGGTTTCCGCATGCAAGCCCAGGCAGGGAGAGAGAGGGGGAAGGGCGGTATGGGTGGGGTCGGTGCGCAGGATGCGCGCGGGAGCGTCATCCGCGCGGCGATCGCCGAGTTCGCGATCGCCGGCTGCCACGGCACCACCACCACCGCGGCGGCCGTCAGACGGTCAGCAGTACGCCGCCGCACCCCTTCCGGCCCTTCCCGACAAGAGGCGACCTCGTCACCGCTCCGACGCGGAGCGCGGAGGACACTCGCCCGGCTCTCGCGGGGGCGGCCGATGGAATGGAGGGCGGCCGGAGCAGAAGGCCGATGGAATGGAGGGCGGCCGGAGCGAAAGGCTGCTGGAGTGCTCGCCCGAACGCCGGGCGGTGGGGAAGTTTCCCAGAGGGGCGAGGCGTCAGCGCACGCCTGCCGCGTCGAGCAGGGTGATCACCGTGGGCGCGATGAGCCCCGTCAGTCGGTCCGCGCCGATGCCCGCGCGGGCGCTGCCACCGTCGAAGACCAGGCTGAGCTGCCGGGCCAGCAGAGCGGGATCGCTCGCCCCGCCCTGCTCGGCCTCGGCGCGGAAGAAGGCGGTCAGGTTCTCCTTGACCCCATGGGCGACCCGGCTCGCGGGGTGACTCTGGTCCTTGAGCTCGATCTGCGCGGCCAGGAAGGGGCAGCCGTGGAACTCGGGCGCGCCCGACTGCGATTCCACCTGCTCGAAGACGTGCAGGATCCGCTCCCGGGACGGACGGTCGTCGTCCGCCGCGGGCAGGAGCGCCGCCACGTAGGCGGAAGTGCGCCGCTCCAGACTCGCCGCGAGCAGTGCGTCCTTGCTCTCGAACAGCTGGTACATGGAGCGCTTCGACACTCCCGCCGCCTTGCACAGCGCCTCGACGCCGATGCCCACACCGTCTCGGTAGGTGAGCGTTGCCGCCGCCTCCAGCAGCCGCTCTCTGGGGCTTGGTTTCACTTCGGTGGTCATACTGCGAGGTTAACTCGATTCCCACAGAATGAAAACTGATCGGTTTCCAGGCTGGAGCCCGGCTGAGGCGAGGCGACGGCACAGGAGAGGGGCGCTACGCCGGGACCGCCGTCTTCTCGGGCGTCGTCTCCACCGGGATGCGGTGCAGTCCCTTGCGGTCGTACCACCCCAGCACGCCGAAGCCGAACAGCGCGGCCGCCACGAGACCGGCCCCCATCATGACCCAGCCTCGGGTCAGACCCGCGTCGCCCTGGGCGTCGTAGTAGAGGATCGAGCGAACACCACCGGTGATCTGCCGCAGCGGCTCGAACTCCGAGAGGAAGCGGTAGAAGCCGGGCAGCGCCTCGATGGGGGTGGTGGCCCCGGCCGTCGGCACCGCCATTCCGATGAAGACCAGCGTGACCACCAGCATGCCGGGCGTACCGAAGACCGCGAGAAGGGTGAGCGCGCCGATCCCGGAGACGGCGATGGCGCACACCGAGAACAGCCACAGCAACGGCAGATGGTCGGCGTCCATGCCCATGATGCCGACCGCGCCCACCATGACCAGCGTCCCCGTCAGCAGGGACATTCCGGCCATGACGGTGCTGCTGATGGCGAGGGTCTGCACCCGCGTCGCCCGGATCAGCGGGCGGTGCAGGCGCAGGGGACCCATCTCGTTGTGGGTGTAGCCGAGGGCGTGGTCGACCTGGCCGCTGACGACGTTGGCGGAGAGCATGCCGACGACCACGAGGGTGAGCGCGTAGTAGAACGCCGTCAGGCCCAGGCCGCTGCGCGAGTCGAGCGGATGGCCGTCCTCGACTGTGACGGCGGCCGGGTCGGCGAGCAGGAGGCGCGCCGCGGCGGGCAACTTCTCCTGCCGGGCGCCGGTCTGCGCGGTCAGCTCCTTGCCCACCTGGAGCGAGGCGTTCTCGGCCGCCCGCGTCGTCGCCGTCCGAGCCAGACCGGAGCCCACGCTGCCGGCCGACTGGTTGGTGAGCACCGTCAGCCTCGGGCGGGCCGGGGTCCCGATGGCCGTGGTCCCGATGGCCGTGGTCCCGGTGGTCGAGGTCCCGGTGGTCGTGGTCCCGGTCAGTGCGGTGACGGAGGAGGTGAAGTCGGCAGGGACGACGAGCGCGCCATACAGCTTGCCCTCGCCGAGTTCCTCCTTCATCTCCTTCTCGCTCATCACCTTCCAGTCGATCCCGCCGTCGCTCGCGGCGGACTTCCTGGTCGACTCGATGATCCGCGCCCCCAGGTTGACCTGCTCGCCGCCGACGGCGGCTCCCTTGTCGGCGTTGACCAGGCCGACGGGCAGCTTGGTCATGTGATCGACGGGATCGATGTTGGCGCCGACATACAACACGGCGAACAGGAGCGCGAGTACGCCTGTGACGACCCCGTTGGCGATCCACAGAGTTCTGGCACGCAGGACGCGGAAGGGCTGCACGCCACTCATGACACACGTTCCTCTCGCTCGGCGGACGCGGAGCGCTTCGCCGGGGGCTGCCAGCCGCCGGCGACCTCCTTGACGGGCTTGTGGGGAAAGCGGCGTCGGGCGTACTCCTGCGCCTGCGAGCCCGGCAGGACGTACAGGGTTTCCTTCTTGTCCTGGAGCGGTCGCAGCACGGTGTCCATGAACGTCTTGCGGTCGTCCAGGTACGGACCCAGGACGTCCTCGCCGGCGGGGCAGACGGCAAGGCAGTAGCCGGACTTGTAGCCGGGGGGCGAGCTCAGGCTCTGCCACATGGAGGCGCTCTCGGAGTCGGTGACCCGGGAGCGGTAGTCGGCGGCGTCCTCGCTGTCGGCCACGGTCTGCGCCCAGTCGGTGAACCCGCTCATGAACTCGCGGTAGTTGTGGGTGGTGCAGGCCAGCCCGTCGAAGGCGCCGTCCTTGGCGATGGCGCCGACCGGGCAGGCGGCGACGCACAACTTGCAGTCGATACAGGGGTTGTAGTCCAGCGCCTGCCCGTACTCGCTCACCTCCGCGTCCACCAGGACGGTGACCAGCAGGACGAAGCTGCCGAACTTCGGGTGGATGACGTTGCGGTGCAGGCCCATCACGCCGAGCCCGGCGGCCACCGCGACCGTCTTGTGCGCCACCACCCAGATCCGCTCGTGGGGGAAGTGGTCCATCTCCTGAGGGAAGCCGACGGAGGGATTGAGTGCGCGGTATCCGGCGTCCTGGAGCGCCCGGGTGACGCTGCGGGCGGCGTGGTTGGTTTGTTCGTCGGCCTGGTGGAACTCCTGGTTGGCCACGCTGCGGGCCGGGGAGCGGCAGTTGTCGCGGTTCATCCGGACCGCCATCGCGATCAGGGTGCGGGTGCCGGGCAGCGCCGACTGCGCGTACTCGCGCTCGCCCGCCAGGTCGGGGTGGTCCAGGCTCACCGCGGCCGCGTCGTCCGCACCGGCCGCCAGGCACAGCTCGCGCAGCCAGGCCGCGTCGATCACCGCCGGCGGGCGCGCCACGTCACCGGCCCTGCGCCGGGCGAGTACGGCCTGTACGGACGGGTGGGCGGCCAGCTTCGCCGGAAGCCTGGGACTCGGCGGTTGCCCCTCGGCGTCGCGCGCGGCAGTCATCCGATGCTCCTAATGAGTCGGGTTGGCGCCTCGCCTCCACGGCGAGAAACCGATCAGTTTCACCACGGTAAACCGATCGTTTTCCACACGCAAGCCTCTACTGCGGACCACCCCCGCTCCATCCCTCTTCGAGGCGCGGCCGCAACCGGCACTCACGCCGTCCGCGCCGTCGGCGGCAGGACTCCGGCCACGACCTGCCGAGCCTGACCTGACCGGGCCCGGCCGGTCACCCTGCCGGACTTGCGCGCGAAAACCGATCGGTTTACTGTGATGGAAACCGATCGGTTTTACATTCTCCTGTGGAGGCAGTCATGACCGCTCTGAAGGACGCCAACGTCTTCGTCACCGGCGGCAGCCGCGGCATCGGCAAGGCCCTGGTGGAAGAGCTGTACGCGCGCGGTGCCGCCAAGGTCTACGCCACGGCCCGCGACCCGCGCACCGTGACGCACCCCGACGCCGTCCCGGTAGCACTGGAGGTCACCGACCCGGCCTCCGTCACGGCGGCCGCCGCACAGGCGCAGGACGTCACCGTGCTGATCAACAACGCCGGTGCCGCGGTCGGTGCCTCCTTCCTCGACTCCCCGGTCGACGACGTACGCCGGGAGTTCGAGACCAACTTCTACGGCCCCCTGCTCCTCACCCGCGCCTTCGTGCCGGTCATCGAGCACAACGGCGGTGGCCACATCCTCACCATGCACTCCGTGCTCTCCTGGCTGGCCCTCGGCGGCTCCTACAGCGCCTCGAAGGCAGCCCTGTGGTCGCAGACCAACTCACTGCGTCTGGAGCTGCAGCCGCGCGGCATCGCCGTCACCGGACTGCATGTGGGATACGTGGACACGGACCTGGCGGCGGGCGTCGACGCGCCCAAGTCCGACCCCCGCGACATCGCCGCACTCGCCCTCGACGGCATCGAGACGGGAGCGCACGAAGTGCTCGCCGACGACATCACACGGCAGGTCAAGGCGGGCCTGGCCGGCGACCTGGCCGGTCTGTACGCCCAGTTGGCCAAGTAGAACAGGACAGGACAGGGAGACGCGAGATGCCCAGCCAGGAGTCACGTCCCACGATTCACATCCCGGGGACCACCAGCCACACCATCGCCCCACGCGCAGGACGCCACAGCCGCGAGGGAACACTGCGCTACCTCAAGGCGGGCAGCGGCGCCCCGCTGGTCCTGCTGCACACCGTGCGCACCCAGGCCGAGCACTTCCGCCACCTCATCCCCCTGATCGCGGACCAGTACACCGTGTACGCCCTCGATCTGCCCGGGATGGGCTACTCCGAGATCGTGCCCGGGGCGTCGTACGACGAGCCCGCCATGCGCGCGGGCGTCGAACGGCTCCTCACCGAACTCGACCTCGATGACGTGACGTTGGTCGGGGAGTCCATGGGGGCCGTGCTCGCCCTGACCACCGCGGCCGATCTGCCGGAGCGGGTCCGGCGCGTCGTCGCGGTCAACACCTACGACTTCCGCGACGGAATCGCCCGCTCCAGCCTCCTCGCCCGCGTGGTGGTCAGCGGTGTCCTCACGCCCGGAGTGGGCCCGGTGATCGCCGGAGTGGAGCCAAAGCCCGCCCTCAGCAGGATTCTTCGGGGCGGACTCGGCGACAAGAGGGCACTGCGTGCGGACTACGTGGACGAGCTCCTCCAGGTGGGCGGCCGCCCCGGCTACCCGACCGTCGCCCGGGCGGTGTACCAGAGCCTGCCCAGCCTCATCGCGGCCCGCTCGCGCTACCGCGAGGTCAAGGTCCCCGTCCACCTCGTCTACGGGGAGAAGGACTGGTCCCGGCCCTCGGACCGGGAGGCCAACAGGGAGCTGCTGCCTGCCGCCGAGTTCACGCAGGTGCCGAAGGCGGGCCACTTCATCGCCCTGGAACGGCCGGACGTGGTGGCTGACCTGTTGAACTCGGTGGCGTGACGGAATCCATCCCTCCTGCCCCGTACGGATCCCGCCGACCTGACGAGCGGCGGTCGACCTGACGAGCGGCGGTCAAGAGGAGCTGCCCGCCGGACGCTCCTCCGCGTAGCCCAGCCCGACCTTCCCGGGCTGGGCTACGAGCAGTCCCGGCGCGAACCCGTGCGGGCACGGTCCCGGCCGGGTCACGGGCCGGCACCACCCACCTTCCAGGTCGACGCCGCGCGACACGGGCCCGTGCCTGCCGCCTTCCTTCATCCACGGCATTCCGGACATCTACCACTGACGGGTCCGTTCACAACTTGCCCGTCCTGAAGTCGGCGCTGCTCTTGAGAACCGCAGAGTCCATGTTCCAGTTCTCCGGTTGGACCCTTTCCCAGAGGCTCCCCTTGCCGAGTTCCCTACCCAACTGGTCCTCTCGACGGAACCACTGCTCAGCACTCCTGATCCTGTTGGGGTGAATTTCGTCGAGCAGAGCGTAGTCCCTGGTGATGATCCCGTGCTTCCACACATTCCAGAAGCCCGTGAAATTATCACGGAAGCTCATCGTGCTCTTGTCGCCGGGGTCGGCGTTGTATCCGGCAGGGTCATCGGCGATCCCCTTCAGGTCCGGGCTGTTCCAGTAGGCGTCCAGATCGGTGTCGATGTACTGCGCCGGGTGCCCGGTGACCTTTTCGAATGCTGCGGCCATGTCGGCATAGGTCATGTGCTCGATGGCGACTTCGAGGTCCATGCCATTGGCCCGTTCCGGGTGGTCGAAGAGCCAGCGGACATAGAATCCGCAATCCTCCAGAGCCACATGCGGCACGGCTCCCTCACCGAGCGGGACTCGCCACGTGACGACACCGTCCTCGATGGTGGGTGTCATGGGCGTGAGCGGTGAGATCACCATCTCGATGTAGGGACCCGAGGTGAAGACCGCTGCCCCCATCCGGTCCCTGTTCTTTTCGTTCTGGAACAGCACCCATTCGGCCATGCGGCCTTTTCCGTCATAGTGGCCGGTGCGGAACCTGGAGTCGTAGCCTGATTTCTTGAGGGCGTAGTCGAGGTTTCCGTAGACGAAGAACTTGATTCCTTCTTCGATCGCTATCTCATAACTGCGGATGGCCCAGTAGGTCTCCGTCTTCTCGCCGGTGTTGAACCCGTCGATGTTGACGAACGCCCCGTCGCAGCCGCGAAATCCTTCGCGGAGTACGTCCTCATCGGCGAATGACCCTTCGAGGATGGAGACGTTGCCGAGCGCGAGGAGAGCCTGAGCTCGCGGGGAGGCGGCGTCCCGGGTGAGAACCCTGACGGAGTACTTCTTGTCGGCGACGAGAGCGCGGACAACGGGCATCCCTTGAGCCCCTGTGCCGCCGATGACGAAGATGGTGGAGGTGGCATGAGTAGTCACGGTCATTGACTCCAAAGCAGAAACCGATCGGTTTTCTCTACGGTACACCGATCGGTTTCCAGGCGGCAAGCGCCCAGCCGTCCGGAGCTTCGCCGAGGAGAGCGGCCCGGGACTTGCCTCAGGCGGTGAGGACTTTCAGCGCGGCGGCCTGCACACCCGGCGCGGCGGCGAGGTAGCTCTCGCCGGCCAGTTCCCACGGTTTGCCCTCGAGGTCGGTCACGACGCCCCCGGCCTCCTGGACCAGCAGCACACCCGCCACGTGGGACCGGACGTTGTCGAACTGCCAGTGCAAGTCCATCCGGCCTGCGGCGACCTGGGCGAGCTGGTGGGTCACCGGCACAGAGACCCGCACATAAAGGGCGGAGTTCGTCATCGCCGCGAAGGCAGAACCCATCCGCTCGGCGAGCTCAGGATCGCGCCCCGGCTTGGCCTGGCCGGTCCCGGCCAGCGCGCCGTCCAGCGACGTCTTGCCCGAGACCCGCAGCCGTACGCCGTTCAGGAACGCCCCACCGCCCTCGGTAGCGGTGAACATCTCGTCCGAGACCGGGAAGTAGACCACGGCCAGCACCGGGCGGCCGTCACGGACGAGGCTCACGCCGATGTTCCAGTCGGGCATGCCGTGCACGGCATTGACGTTGCCACCGACCGGGTCGACGAGCCACCACTCGCCCGTGGCCAGTGGCCCCGATCCGTGTTCGTCATCGAGCCAGCCCGCGCTCGGCTGAGCCTCGGTCAACGCGGGGCGCAGCGTTTCGACGACAGCCGCGTCATTGGCCTGGAGACTCGCGAGCAGTTCGGGGAGTCCGGGCAGAGGGGACTCGATGGAGTAGCGAGTCATCATGCGGGCGCCGGCATGGCGGACGGCGGCGACGGTGGCGGCAAGCAGTTCCTGGCTCATGGGGTGCTCCTGATGTCGAACGACTGGTATGCAATGACCGATTCACCGAGGCGAATTGATGCGTTGTTAGGATTTACTTCCATGCAACTGGACTTGAATCTGCTGACCGTGTTGGACGCCCTGCTCGAAGAGGGCAGCGTGATGGGCGCCGCCAAGCGGCTGCACCTGTCCTCACCTGCGGTCAGCCGCACCCTCGGCCGACTTCGCGCCGTCACCGGGGACGACATCCTGGTGCGCACCGGCCACTCGATGACTCCCACCCCGTACGCGTTGTCGGTGCGGGAGGACGTGCACCGGCTGGTCAGGCAGGCACACGAAGTACTGTCGCCGATCCGTGAGTTGGACCTGGCCGAACTGGATCGCGCCTTCACGGTCCAGTGTCACGACGCGGCGGCCGCGTCACTGGTACCGGTGCTGGTCGGGAGAATCCAGCAGCAGGCTCCCGGGGTGCGGCTGCGGGTGCTGGCGGAGAACTCCGTCGACACCGACGACCTGCGCCACGGTCGTGTCGATCTCGAACTCGGTGGCGGCGTGCCGAGTCTGCCCGAGTTCCGGTCCGAGCCCCTCGGCGAAGACCGGCTCGTCGTGGCGATGCGCGCGGATCACCCTTGCGCCGCCGAACTCGACCTGGCGTCCTACGCGGCGCAGTCGCATGTGGTGATCTCACGGCGTGGCCGACTCACCGCTCCGATCGACGACGCGCTGGCCGCCGAAGGCCTGCGGCGCCGGGTGGTCGCGGCGGTGGCGACGGTGTCCACCGCCCTGCAGATCGCCGCCCGCAGCGACGCGCTGGTCACCTGCACGGCGCTCCTCGGCCGCCCGCTCATCGAGGCGTTCGGGCTGCTCACCCGGCCGCTGCCGATCGACTTCCCAGCGGCGACGATCAACTGCAACTGGCACCAGCGCTACGACTCCGATCGCGCCCACGCCTGGCTCCGCGAGCAGGTCCGGGCGTCGATCGAGGAGATCACCGCCTGCTGAGCACTCCGTCTACTCCGTCAACGGCAGGGCCACGGCGCCGGGGAAGCGAGGCGACTCTGCTTCGTCGAGCATCGCGGCGGCGACGGTTTCCCGGCTGACCTTCGCACCGAGGTCGAAGGGAGGCGCGGCCTCCAGGCCGACCGTGCGCCGACGGGGGCTTTCCGGTCCGTCAGCGAGCATCCCGGCATGGAAGACGGTGCCCCCGGCCGCGAGAACCGTGTTGTCGGCTTCGACCTTGTCCGCGAGCCGGTCCCCCAGCACCTTGGCGAGCACCCCCGCCCCCTCCCCGGCCACTTCGGTCGACCTGCCCGTGCCGTAGGCACCGAGCCAGATGACGCGCCGCGGGCCGGCGGCGACGACGGCCCGGGCGCCCGTCAGCAGAATCCCGGCCCGGTGCGTGCCGAGGGCGGAAAGGACCACGGAATCCTTGCCCACGACGGCGGCGATGCCGACCGCGTCGTTCACGTCGCCCGCCACTGTGCGCAGGTTCGGGGAGTCAGGAAGATCGATCCGATCGGGATGACGCGCGATGGCGGTCACGGTGTGACCACGTCGCAGTGCCTGCCGGGTGAGGGCGATGCCGGTCCGGCCGGAAGCCGCGAGAACAGTGAGGTTCATGCCGAGAACGCTAGGGAGCCCCGGACTTAACATCAAGTGCAAGTAACTGACTTGATAAATTACCCAGACGCAATACGACGGGCCACCCGCCCGCACGCCAAATGCATGTAAGTAAATCCCGCGTTGACGAGATTGCATTTGTAACAGGCGGCGCCCGGCTCCTATTGATCCGAAACTCAAAGGGTTCTATTCGAGGATGTAGCGGACGTGCGGGCCGCCGAAGTAGCCCCGGACGATGTGTGGCTGGCGTTGGCGTCGGTGGAAGAACCGTCGGGCTTCGGCAGCGAGTTGGGCCTGGTCGCGGGCCCGGCTGTGCATCGGCAGGCTCCGTTTGAGGTCGGCGTTGACCAGCTCGTCGGGGTTCAGCTCCGGCGAGTACGAGGGCAGGAAGTGCAGCTCGATGCGGTCCGGGTGGTCGGCGAGCCAGGTGCGGACCTTGCGGGAGCGGTGGGCGGAGTGGCCGTCCACGACGAGGTGGACCTTGTGGTCGAAGTGGCTTGCCAGCCGGTCGAGGAAGCGGCACATGACGTCGGCGTCGAAGGTCTCGGTGAACACCATGAAGTGCATGCGGCCCTTGGTGCTGATCGCGGACATCGCGTTCACCGAGAACCGGTTGCCTGTGCGGCGCACGACGGGGGTGCACCCCTTGGCGCCCCAGGTGCGGCCGGTGACCTGGTCGGAGCGGATGCCGACCTGGTCGGCGAAGAGGACCTCGCCGCCCTCGGCCTTCGCCTTCGCCCGGATCGCCGGCCACGTCTCCTCCCGCCAGACGCGTACCGCCTCCGGGTTCTGCTCGACGGCCCGCTTGTCCGGGCGCTGGAACGACAGCCCCCACCGGTGCAGGTACTTGCCCACGCCCTGCTCGGTCAGCCGCACCCGGTACAGCTTCGCGATCAGGTCCCCCACACCGGCACGCGTCCACAGCTGCCCGGCCAGCCCCAGGTCACAGGGCCGGTGGTCCAGCACGGCCTGTCGGACCGCCTGCTGCTCGACCGCGTCGAGAACCTGATGTTCACCGACCCGGCGCCCACGCGGCTGGGCCACGAGCGCCTCACGTCCGCCGGCCAGCCACTTCGCCCACCAGTTGTCCACGGCCTTGAGCGAGACCTGGAACACCGCCGCGACATCCTCGCGAGTCCGGCCCGCCACCAACGCGGCCACCGCCCGCAGCCGAAGTGCCTCCTGCGCCGACGGCGACAACTGCCGTGCGTCCCCCACCAGTTCACTCACGCAGGGATCAACGACCCAGAACACCTACCGTTTCGGATCAATAGGATTGCCAATTCTGGCCCGATAGGGCCACCTTGTGACTGTCGGGGTGCATTGCATCCGACGGAATTTGCACCATCAGCGCCTTCTGATCATTGTGAACGCCGACGGCTCATTGCATCGAATCCCCCGATTCTGCGCGCTCACATACAGACACGACGAACGTTTGTCCGATTGAGCTCTGACATCGTCACCCTGTCAGGGAACTCTTCGGCCGGGCAAGCGCTTTCCGTCGACATGTCCGGAACCTAATGCTCTGTTTCCCTGACAGTGGGCACTCACCGCAGCCCGGAATGACTTCTGAGTGGCGATTTGCCGCCTGTGGCAGAGGAGGAACAATCATCGTTCCGTGACGCCGGTTACGGTCGAGGAAGGCGCGGTTCACTTCATCATGGCTTGACTCGGCCGACGGGTGACTTGCCCGTCGCCCCATCCGCAACGATGCCCTCGTCTCTCCAGCCTCCTCGGTCCTTCAGGAACCTCGCATCTCGTTCTCAAGGCCGCTCAGGTGTCCGGCGGCCGCATCCATCCAGCACAGGTCGGCATCAAGGTGAGCCACGGCGTAGTCCATGGACAGAACGTCAGCCAGGGAAATGCCCACAGCGATCCTCGCGGCGTTCAGCTCTGCTATCCGGGCTCGGTGGGCGGCGCGCTGGGCATCGAGGTAGTCGGCCGCAGAGCCCGAGGGGCCTGCGAGGACCGCGACTACGACCTTGGCGAAGATCTCATGTGTCACGAAGGGCACGGCAGGCACAACTTCGGAAAGCCAGCCCCTCAGGCGAATGCTGCCTTCGGCGGTTATCCGGTAGCAGAGGCGTTCCCGGGCCCCAGCTGCCTCAGCGCTCACCGCCTCGGCTAACCCGTCGCGGAGTAGGCGCTGCAGTGTCGTGTACACCTGGCCGTACGCCAGCGGGCGTGCCTTTGGGAAGCGCGCATCGTGGCGCTTCTTGAGGTCGTAGCCATGGCCGGGACGGGAGGCGAGAAGCCCGAGCAGGACATGTGGGGTGCTCATGGAGGCGAACACTAGGTGTCGAAGACCGTGGGCATAAGCACGCGTCAGCCGCAGGCATCCGCATCGCCTGCGCCCTGCAAACTCGGCGAACAGTGGGTGCTCGCTGGCCTGGAGCGAGGAGACCGCGAGCAGCGACTCCGCACAGCCGTGAGCGCTCGCGGAGTGGTCCCACCGGGTGAGAGCCGTTGTCTGCAGCGTCTGCAGCGAATGGCGCTCCCAACGAGGGCCGCAACCGGCCACTGGCCAGACACAAGGATCAGTTCGAGTCTCTGCGCCCACTGCCCCTGTTCAGATCTCGGCGATGCACGGGTTCCGGCGCGGCGTCTGGGGCGGGCGAAGCTCGCAGTCGTCGTCGGCGGCGGCCGTCAGGAACGGCCGCCCCGCATCCTCCCAGCGGAGAATCAACGGCTCGACGCGCCGGATGCATCGACCTGGTCCTGGCTGATCGCGATCAGCGCGCGTTCCAGGACCTCCTGGGCCTGGCCGAGGGCGGAGACCGTGGTCACCAGGCCCTGAGCTCGGTAGTGGTCGGCAACCGGAGCGGTCTCGCTGCGATAGACCTCCAGTCGCTTCGAGACGGTTGTTTCGCGGTCGTCATCGCGCTGATAAAGCTCACCGCCGCAGACGTCGCACACTCCTGTCACTTCAGGTGGGCTGTAGTCGACGTGGAAGATGTGTCCGCGGTCCTGACGGCACAGCCGTCGTCCAGCGATCCGCCTGACCACCTCGGCCTCGGGAATCTCCAGGTCGAGCACGGCATCCAGCCTCGACTCAGCGTCGGCCAGGATGCCGTCCAGCGCCTGTGCCTGGGCGACATTGCGGGGGAAGCCGTCCAGCAGGAATCCGCGCTCGGTGTCCGGGCGGGCAAGGCGCTCTTTGATCACCCCGATCGTCACCTCGTCCGGTACCAGAAGGCCGGCGCGCATGTGTGTGTGGGCATTCTGCCCGAGCTCGGTGCCCTGGTCGATGTGCTCGCGGAACAGCTCACCGGTGGAGATGTGCTGGATCGACAGATGTGTGGCAAGGCGCACTGCCTGCGTGCCCTTGCCGGCTCCGGGCGGCCCGATCAGGAGGATGCGCATCGATGAGGTGTCCCTTCGTCATGCGTGGCCAGGGTCAATCCCAGAATTCGAAGTAGCTGAGCGTCGTGACTGGGTAACGCCCTTTGTGCATCCCAGCAGATGATAGGCACCATGAGGTCTTTTCGCCTGGGTGCCTGGCTGCTCGACAGCGAGGGTCGGCATGGCGCGGTCCGCCTCCTCCTCGGTGACCAGTATGACCAAGGACAGGTCGGCGGGGCCGAGCGGCGGGCCTTCGAGGAAGCGGCGAAAGGCCAAACGGCTGCGGAGCGGGTTGGTGGCTCCATGGGTTCGGGCGGGTGGCGCGGTGACGCTCATCAGTCCCTCACTTCTCGTCGGGTGGCGCGATGGGCCCGTTGGCAGGCACGGGGAGATATGCGGATTGGTGCCTGCCGACGGGGGTCTGTGTGGGCGCGCGGCTCTACGTCTGCCCCAGGTGCTTGAGGTCCGCGAGCTGGGCTGCGGCGTCCTCCGCAGCGTCCCTGCCGACTTGACGGGCGGCTGGGGGAGCCCTTCGTCCTTGGCGACGCCGATCCCGGCGCCTACTGCGCCGATGAGGTCGAACAGCTCGTCGTCGTCCAGTTCCTGTGGTTCCTGTTCCTCGGTCGCCAAGGCGCCTTTCTTCTCGTGGTCGGGGGCAGTCCCGTCCTTGCCGCGACCTGTCCTTCTGAGGTCTTGGGGGGAGCCTCCAGTTCGAACGGCAGGGACGGGGGGCGAGGGCCCGCCCATGGCGTGGCTGCCCAGCTACGCGACATGAGCGGGCGGTCTGTCGAGTGGCGCGCTGGTGGGCCACTGGGTGATGGGGCGAGGCGGTGCGGATGGCCGGGGGCGCTGTCGGCGGACGGCTCGCTCACTCATCGTGTAGTGGAGCTGTTCGAGCCTGAAGACGCACCACTGGCAGGCTTGGAGGGCAAGGGTCCCGCCTGCCACGGTGATATCGCCGATCTCCGTCACGGGAAGTCCGGTCCGCTCGCACCTGAAGCAGTTCCCGCCTTGCCAGTCGAACCGGCTCCACAGCTCTGCGGGCTTCAGTCCCATTCCGGCCCCTCCTCCGCGCGGTGAGGCAGAGGGGTTCCGCCGACAAGGGGCACGAAGCGCACCGGACGGGCGTGCCAGACGAATTTGTACGGGCCGACCGAGAGGGGGAGCGTGAACTCCCCGCCGTTCTTCAGGGCTTCGGCGGGCTCACGCCATCCGTCGGACAGCCAGTCCCAGACATAGCCGACCACCGACGCGTCGATGGCCGATGCGATGACCCGCATCTGGATGCGAGCCCATCGGATCGCGCGGTCCGGCGTGGGCATGGCCGCGAGCGCGAGCTGCCTGCCGTCCTCCTGGCGCCACTCGCACCAGAACCCCGACGTGGGCACCACCGGTTCCGGTACGGCGATGGTGCACCACGTGAGTGTGCCGTCCACACTGGTCCCCCAGTCCTCGGCGAGGGCTTCGACGATCAGCATGCCGCGACCGCTCTCCTCGTCGGCGGCCGGTCTCTTCACCTGAGGCCGGCCCGGAGTTCCATCAGCCACCTCGATGCGGACCTCGCCCCGCCAGTACGAGACGGAGAAGCTCACGTCCTCCTTCTCGCCGTACCGGACGGCGTTGGTGACCAGCTCGCTGATGAGCAGGTTGGCTGTGTCGATGCCGGAGCCGATCCCCCACAGCCGGAGGTGAGCGGCACCGATCCGGCGCAGCTGCCGTACTCGCTGCGGTGCGCGGGTGCAGGAGACGACGAAGCGAACTGGCTGGTCCATGCCTCTCTCCGGACCGTGTACCTGCGGAACCCTTCCCTGCGGCGGAACAGCACTGGCTATGCCGCCGGAAGCGCTCCGTAATCTGCCGCGCGTCGCCTCGGGAGTGGTTGCACTCTGCAAGGCAAGAGCCATCGCTGTCCTCCGCACGTCACGGGCAGGAAGGTTGCTCTCGGCGCCGCACCTCAGGCGGGTCCGCCGGCTTCCCTTGGTTGCTCGGGTTTGGAGATGACCGTAGGGCGGCTGTCTCTCAACCCCCAAGAAGATTGCGCGAGTTTGCAGCAAGTCGATTGACTGGGTAGAGCACCTCGCGGACCATCGTCGTGTCGCGCAAACCAGCGCAAGGTAGCGGACGGGAGAGCAGCCGTGAAGCTACGGTTCCTTGGTAAGAACTCCACCCCCGGAGACAGCCCCACCCTGTACGCCAGTGACCAGGACAGCTACGTCATCCAAGGCTGGAAGGTGTTCGCGAACGACTTGCTCATGCGGCTCGACGTGCCGAAGGGCCAGGCGGTGATCGAGGTGCCGACCGAGCTGTTCGAGCACCTCACGAAGGATGGGCACGAGACCGGCGAGATCAAGAGCTTCACCGCCCCGATCATGCTCGTCACGGAACAGGACACGTGCATCCTGCAGGGGCCGGAAATGCACGATCCCGAGGCTCTGCGCCAGATGCGGATGCCCGACTATGAGACCTGCATCGAGGTCCCCAAGTCCTCGATCACGGCCCTACTGGAGGAGAACAGTGGACCTGATCACCTCGGCCCAGCGTGACGAGCTGTTCAACAGCTTCGAACGCGATGCCTTCCACCTGGAGCTGAGGGACGACTACGGGTCTCCCATCGAGGACACGCCCTACGCACGGTGGCAGAGGGGCGAGCCCGACGACTACGCGTGGCTCGACCCCTGGATGATGCTCATGAAGCGCGTCACAGGCGAAGGGAAGGCCGTCAGGCGCGTCCGGGTCATCACGGAGCCGCACTCCCAATACGTGGGCTGGGAGCACTCGTTGACCCACCTCAACCAGGAGGCCGGCGAGGACATCCGCTGGCTTCCGCGGCACCAGTTGCCGGAAGGCATCGACTTCCCCGTCGGCGGCAACGACTGGTGGCTGTACGACGACCGTCTCCTCGCTGTCGGCCACTTCGACCCCGAGGGCCGAGTGCTGGGGTCGGAAATCATCGAGGACCCGGACACCGTGGCCGAGTGCGTCCGCGTGCGTGACCTGCTCTGGACCGCCGCCATCCCACACGCCGAGTACAAGCCCTGACCATCAGTGAACAACCAAGCTCAAGAAGCACGAGAGGCACTGGGTGCCCGGCTGCGCGGATTCCGGAAGGACGCCGGATTCGCGAGCGGCCGGGCATTCGCCGTGGCCACGGGCTGGGCCGAGTCCAAGGTCTCCCGGCTGGAGAACGGCAAGCAGAACCCCAGAGAAGACGACATCCGGGTCTGGTGCATCAAGACCAACAGGCAAGAGCTAGTTGATGACTTGATAGCCACGGTGCGCCACATCGACGAGCTGTGGCTTGAGTGGCGCCGACAGCTGCAGACGGGGGCGGAACGACGGCAGCGCAAGGCCCTGCCGGTCTACGCCAAGACCAAGGTCTTCCGCATCTGGCACCCGACGCTGGTGTGGGGAACGATCCAGACGGCGGACTACGCGGCCGAGACTTTCAGGCAGGTCGTCGACTACTACGAGATCCCCGACGACGCGGAAGCCGCCACCGCCAAGCGACTCGAACGGCAGCAGTACCTGTATCGGGGCAACCGGATCTTCAACGTGGTGCTCGGTGAGCAGGCCCTCTACACCAACTTCGGCGGCCCGGAGGTGATGAAGGGGCAGCTCGACCGCCTGCTTGCGGTCATGCGGCTCCCCCGGCTGAGCCTGGGCATCATCCCCCGCTCCGCACCCCTGGGCATCTGGCCCGGCAACTCCTTCTCGATGTTCGACGACGGGCTCGTCCTCGTCGAGACCTACTCGGCGGAGTTCTCCGTCACCCAGCCCCGCGAAAACGAGCTGTACACCAAGGCGTTCGCCCTCTTGCAACAGTCAGCGGTCTACGGAACAGCAGTCCGAGAGCTCATCCTCACAGCGATCCACCACTTCGATCAGATGCCGAGCGACTAGGAGAGCAACATGCAGCCCGCGGCCCCGAACTGGCGTACCAGCTCCTACACAGGGACCGAGAACTGCGTTGAAGTGGCCGACAACGACCCTCAGCACGTGATGGTTCGGGATACGAAGGCCCGCAACCGGGGAATCCTGGCCGTCCAGCGAACCGCCTGGACGGCATTCGTGAAGTACGCCAAGTACCGATAGCGCTGGAGGTGTTCGGCTGGCCCTCTGAGGCGAGCAGCCGCGTAAGCCTTCCACCCGCCCGGCATGCCCGCAGCCGTTTGGCGCGAAGCCGAAGCTGTGTAGCGGGGAAAAACCGTAGGACCTGATGGCCTCGCCGCGAACAGGCGAGGCCATCAGTCTGGTTCGGCCATGCCGGATGGGCACACTGCGCTGGGTGCCTACCGGCGCTGTCGGCGCTGCTGTTCGGCAGGTGTCGACGCCGTTGCAGGCTGGGCGTTGCCCCTCCGCTGAGTGGGGATCGAGCCTGCCATGGTCGACTGCAGGCGGGCGGCTTCGGCGAGGCGGTTGCGCGCTGGGTTCCTGCCGGTGTGCTGGATGCGGGTGATGAGCACACGGGCGGGCTGGCGGGCGGTGGTCAGCTCGCGGTGGGCAGCGGCTTCCGTGAGGAGTTGGTGGGGTTGGTGGCCGCGGGCTTCGGCGTCGGCGAGGACGGTGGCGAGCGCGGGCCAGGCCGGGTCGGTGAGGATTCGCTCGGCGTGGTCGGGGACGGCCGCTCGTACGTCACTGGCCAGAACGCGGCGGGCTTGATCCCTGGGTGGCCGGGCTGTGAGGTCGGCGAGCGTCGGAGCGAGTGCGCGGTCGGCGGCCGTCTGAAGGTGCAGGGTGGCTTGGTGGGCGGCGTCGGCCTGGTGGGCGTGGTTCTTCGCTTCGTGCCAGCGTCCGGCGACGATGGTGGCCCAGACGAGGGCTGCGACCAGGGCGGCCAAGGCGCTGCCGTCGGGGCCGGTGGCGGTGTGCACGATGTCGCGTGCCGCGCTGCGCAGGGCGTGGGCGACACGGTCTTCCGCCTGGACCTGCGACCGCTGGGCCCTGGCGAACGCCTTCGAGGCGGCCCGGAGTTCAGCGCGCAGATGGGCGGGAGCCTTCTGGGCGGTGGCTTCCAGGAGTTCGCCGAGGGCGGTGACGTGGGCCTGGGCGTGGGTGTCGTCGGCGAGGTCGGTGTGGAGGGTGTCGAGGGCGTCGGTGGCTTGGTGCCAGGGGGTGCTGGGGTGGGTGCGGCGTGCGGTGGGGTGTTCTTCAGGCTGGCTGGATTCGAGGCGGGCGGTGATTTTAGGCAGGGAGAGGTCGGGGGAGATCTTGCTTCCGGGGTGGTAGATCTGCTCACCGGCCTCGTTAAGGTCGCCGGGGCGGCCAGCGGCGTATCCCAGGAGGTCCCCTGACGGGCCGCGCCGGACCTGGACCTCGACGCCGCTGGCTTCGAGGTAGGCGATGAATTCCTCGGCGTTGGTCGCGTGCGGGATGGCGGCGCGGATTCGGTCCTGGAGCCACTCAGGGCTGGGCTGTTCCCAGCCGAGGCGGTCTGCCTTGTGCATCTCGGCCTGGGTGGGGCGGCAGGCGCCGGTGCGATCACCCTTCTTCAGGCGGCGCAGCCCGTAGTCCTTCTCGATCTCGCGGCAGGCGTCGCCGACGCGGATACCGCTGTCGTGGAGCTTGGGGCGGCGGCCGTCTTCGCGGACGGTGGTGGCGAGGATGTGGATGTGGTCGTCGGCGTGGCGTACGGCGATCCAGCGACAGGCCAGGTCGTCACCGGGCGGGGCGATGCCGGCGGCCTGGACGATGCGCTGGGCGATCTCGGCCCACTCGGTGTCGGAGAGGTAGCGGTCCTCGGGGGCGGCGCGGACGGGGCAGTGCCAGACGTGGTCGGTGACCGGCTTGCCGAACTCGCTGTTGCGCAAGGAGACCGGCTCGTCGAGGTAGCGGCCGAGTTGGGTGAGGGTGGCGTTCTCGTCGCGGCCGGGGTCAGGCAGGCCGAGCATCGCGAAGCCAGCCACGATGTGCGGGTCGAAGTGTTCGTCGTGGGTTCCGCGGCCGTAGAGGTAGGCGAGCAGGCCACGGGTGTTGGTCCCGGCGGGTTTGATGGCGGCGATCACGCTGTTCAGACCTCCTCTGGGTCGGTGGGCGGACGGAGGGCCTCGGCGATCAGCTCCAGCAGGTGGTGGAGTTCGGTAAGACGCTGGCGGATGTCGGGTGGGGTGTGGTCGCTGTTGAGGGCGCGGGCGACCTGGTTGACGTTGACGCCGATCCGGTTGAGCTGGCGCAGGACCTGGGCGCGGAAGATGTGGGTGCGGCGGCGGTCCTCCGACAGGGGCAGGTTGGCGGTGAACCGGCCGGTGAGGAAGGCGAGGACGATGTCGGCGGCGAAGCCGGAGTCGCCCTTGTAGCCGTGCTCGGCAGCAGCCTTCTGGAGACGGGCTCGCTGGTCGCCGGTGAAACGCAGCGGGCCGACGCGGTCGTTGCGCTTGGTGCCGGTGAAGCGGCGGATCGTGGGCTGCACGCTCTGCACAGCAGGCTCGCCAACGGCGATGGCTGCGCTGCCTGCTGGGCGCAGGACGGCTCGCTGGACGGAGTGAAGCGTGTCCGGGTCGGGGCCGCCCTCGGCTTCGACCCCCTGGTCCGGCGCCCCCTGGCGCTGGGCCGTCTCCGCCACCCCGGGGCGGAGACCCCCGAAGTCCGGCCTTGAGTCGGACTCGGGGTACTACTGGCTCCGCCAGGGGCAGCCCGTCCGAACGCCTGCCGCAAACGCCCCATCAAAGTAGGGGACTTCGCCAGCGGCAGCGGCTCGTCGGGAGTGTGGTCGGAGCGGTGCGGGTCGTGCGTCACGGGCGGTTCTCCGAAAGGGGCGGGAAAGACTGGCGGAGTGCTGGTGGCCAGCTCGCCATCCACAGGTGTGGATAAGCGGGCGGCGAGTGTGGCGTACTGGGCTGGCCGGGGTGACCGGAAGGGGTTCCGGTCACCCCGTAGGGATTCCGGTCAGCTGCTGTCCGGACCGGTCCCGGCAGCGGCTTCGATTTCGGGCCGGAGGATCTTCATCACCTCGGTCTGCCGCTCACTTCCGATCGTCAAGTCCCTGTCCTTGATGGCCTTCCGGAGCAGGTCCCGGCTGAGCGTGCCGTGCTCAGCAAGGGCGGTCCGGCCGATCTCCACGAGCTCCTCGACCGAGGCTTTCGGCGGACGGCCGCCGCGCGGCCTGCTCTCCGCAACCTCGCGAGGAGGTTCCGGCGGCTGGACGGATGCGGCAGCCGGACCCTCAGTGGGTTGGACGGGTTCGGCGGGCTTCGCGGACGCGGTGACGCGTAGTTCCGCGGCCTGGACGGAAACGGTGTCCGGATGGACTGCGGGTTGGTCGACGAGTTGGTGGATCTGCCGCATCAGGACGCCGAAGGCCAGCAGCGCGGCGGTCGGGGGAACCGCGGCGACCACGTAGTCGAGCCGTGGCACGGTGCCAGCACTGCCTGTGCCGTTGACCCCAGCTACGTTGAGCGCGATGGAACCGACCGATCCGGTGGCGGTGAGGACGATGGCCCACCAGTCGGTCACCTGGCGCAGGCCCGCGCGGAGCATGAGCAGCTCGCCCGCGACGATGAAGGCGTCCAGGGTGGCGGGCCAGGCCCACTGGCGGATCGGGGAGCTACGGAGCCCGTGCTGTCCGGCGACCTCGGCGAGGTGGGCGTACGAGAGCCAGAACCCGCCGGCGGTGAGGGCCACGATGACGACGCCTGCTGCGATGAGCGCATACCGCTCGGCATCCTCCTTGGTCATCATCGGTTGTCCTTCATCGGGCCGGTGGTCCCGGTGGGTGGCTGTGGAGAGGTGGGTCAAGCGGGGTGATCCTGGGGTCGGGCGGGGTGATCCGTCTTTGCCGTCTTGGCCGTTGCAGGCGCAGGTCAGGGCTGGTACGGCAGGGCCTCGATCTGCCGTACCGGAGGTGTTGACGGTGTCTTCCGACGTGTGGCGACTCGGCGTGCCCTTGCCGGTCGGGACGGCGCAGTTGCCTCGTGCCGTCCCGACCGTCAGGGTCTTGACCTGCGTTGATACGGCGGGGACGCGCGGGACGGCACAAGACGGATCCGGGCAGCGTCCTGGCGGTGGCAGCGCGGTCATCATGATCGCGTTTCCGTCTTGGCCCCGGTTTCCGTCCCGGCCGCATGCCGTGTGACCTGCGAGATCACGGCAGGGACGGCAGGGACGGCTACCGGGGGATGCGGGGCTCAGCCCGAGGC
>NZ_JARGEE010000719.1:0-2610 GCF_033794485.1 Streptomyces sp. MB09-02B | reverse complement strand
CTCCAGCATCGGCATCGGATCCACCCCCCCCGCCCCCGGCAGAAACTCCGCGATCCTCTCCGGGGTCCAGCCCCCTTCGGCATACGCGGCACGCAACTCCCGCGGCTGCGCCCACACCGCGATCTTCGGCCCGGCGACCGTGTACACCTGCCCGGTGATCCCCGCCTCCCGGGCCCGCTCCGACAGCAGGTACACCACGAACGCGGCCACCTCCTCCGGCTCACCGATCTCGGTCAGCTCCATCGGCACCCCCGCCGACATCCGCGTACGCGCGACCGGCGCCACCGCGTTCGCGGTCACCCCGTACCGGTGCAGGCCGAGCGCCGCGCTCCGCACCAGCGAGATGATCCCGCCCTTGGCCGCGCTGTAGTTGGCCTGCGAGACGGACCCCTGGTGGTTGCCGCTGGTGAACCCGATCAGCGTCCCGGCCCGTTGCCTGCGCATGACGGCGGACGCGGCCCGGAACACCGTGAACGTGCCCTTGAGGTGGGTGGCGATCACCGGATCCCACTCCTCCTCGGCCATGTTGAACAGCATCCGCTCGCGCAGGATCCCGGCGACGCACACGACCCCGTCGATCCGGCCGTACGTCTCGACCGCCGTGTCCACGACCCGCTGCCCGCCGGCCATCGTGGAGATGTCGTCGGCGACGGCGACCGCCTCGCCCCCGGCCGCCTCGATCTCCTTGACGACGGTCTCGGCGACGGAGCTGGTGGGTTCGGAGCCGTCGACGGAGACGCCGTAGTCGTTGACGACGACCCGAGCGCCCTCGGCGGCGGCGCCGAGGGCGACCGCCCGGCCGATTCCCCGCCCCGCTCCGGTGACGGCGACGACCTTGTCTGCCAAGAAGTTTCCCACCCCGGCCCCTTCCCCTCATCGCGGTTTCTGACGGACCGTTAGATTCTGCTCGCACGGCGATTCTACGACCCGTCAGATACACCCACACAAGCCCCGGGGAGAGCCGATGTCATTGCCGGCGGAGTTCCACGCCATCGCCAAGCGCGTGAACAACTGGGGGCGTTGGGGTCCGGACGACGAGATCGGCACCCTCAACCTGATCACCGACGAGGTCGTACGGGTGGCCGCGGCCTGTGTCCGCTCCGGTCACCGGGTCCCGCTCGCGCTGCCCCTCCAACAGGACGGCGTGCAGACGGGGATGATGCCGGGCCGGGTGAACCCGCTCCACGCGATGGTGCAGATCAACCAGGAGATCTTCGGTCCGGGCACGGTCGCGTGCAGCGACGACGCGGTGACCATGGGGCTCCAGGCGGCGACCCACTGGGACGCCCTCACCCACGTATCGCACTCGGGCCGGATCTACAACGGCCGCCCCGCGGCCACGATCACCCCGCACGCCGGAGCGGCCTTCGCCGGCATCGACAAGGCGCGGCACATCGTCTCGCGCGGCGTCCTGCTGGACATTCCGCGCGCCCTCGGACTCGGCGACGACCGGTTGCCCGGCGGTCACGCCGTCACCCCCGAAGACCTGGACGCGGCCGAGGAGTTGGCGGGCACCCGGGTCCGCGCGGGCGACATCGTGCTGGTCCGCACCGGACAGATCCGGTCCTACCTCGCCGGGGACAAGCACGCGTACGCGTTCCCGTCGCCGGGGCTGTCGCTCCGCACACCCGAGTGGTTCCACGCGCGTGATGTCGCGGCCGTCGCCAATGACACCCTGACGTTCGAGATCTTCCCTCCGGAGGTCGAGGACCTGTGGCTGCCGGTGCACGCGCTCGACCTGGTCGAGATGGGCATGCCACAGGGCCAGAACTGGAATCTGGAGGAGTTGTCCACAGCCTGTGGACAAGTGGGGCGGTATGACTTCCTGCTCTCGGCGATGCCGGAGCCGTTCGTCGGAGCGACGGGCACGCCGGTGGCCCCGATCGCCATCCTGTAGGCCCGCTCCGCGCGGCCGCGAGCCCGGGCCGACTGGCGGCGCGGCGCCGCTGCGCGCCCCGAGCACGGCACCGCGCGCCGCGCCGCCATCCGGCTTCGGCGTACCCGACCCTGTCCCCTGGGCCCTGCGGGGAGCCGGCGCCGAATCACGACCCACGCTCGTCGAGGGCCTCCGTCACCGAGACCCTCGTCGTCCCCTCGCGGCGAATCGCTGACACAAGCGTGATCAAACGGACACGGGACGTCAACACCCGTTCGGGGACCGACCGCGTGGAACCGACGTCCCGACGGTGCGTACGGGAGCACGTCCCGGCGCACGAATCGGCTACCGCCGGGGGACCGTTCGACGCCGTGCGCTCGCGCGCGGCGCGTGCGGCTCACGTCCGGCCACGGAGTGCGCCTCATAGCTCGGGGGTGCGAGCCATAGGGCGACCGCGGGCCGCACTCGGCCGATCGCGCAGTTCCCCGCACCCCTGGAAGGGCTGCGCCCTTCCCCCAGCACCAAGAACCCGCGACCCACCAAGAACCCGTAACCCAGCAAGAACCCGCGGCCCACCAGGACTCCCCGGCCTAGACCGCCTCGTACGCCAACCCCTCGCGCACCGCCAGGCTCTCCCGGGCCACCGCCGCGACACCCGTGACCGCACCGCACGCCGGATAGACCGCGGGAGTCACCACTCCACCACCGCCACCGGCCCCCGAGGCACCCACACC
>NZ_JARGEE010000718.1:0-2613 GCF_033794485.1 Streptomyces sp. MB09-02B | reverse complement strand
CCCTATTCCGGCCCCTTCAACCCCGCCCCAGGACCACCGTCCCCGACGAGCAGAACCAGCCACCCGTGCCCGAGGCGACGGCCAGGCGGGGGAGGTCGCCGGTGGGGGTGCGGACCTGGCGGGTGCCCGCCTCGCCGCGGAGCTGGCGTACGGCCTCGACGAGGAGGAAGAGGCCGCGCATGCCGGGGTGCTGGGCGGAGAGACCGCCACCGTCGGTGTTGACGGGGAGGTCGCCGGTCAGGGTCAGACGGTCCTTCTCCACGAACGCCCCGCCCTCGCCCTTGGCGCAGAACCCGAGGTCCTCCAGGGTCACCAGGGTCATGTAGGTGAAGGCGTCGTAGATCTCGGCGAAGTCGATCTCGGCGGGGCGCACTCCGGCGCGTTCGAAGGCCAGGCGCCCGCTGACCGCCGCCGGGGAGACGGTGAAGTCGGGCCACTCGGACATCGTCGTGTGGGAGGTGTACTCGCCGGTGCCGAGGATCCGGACGGGCGTCGTCGGCCGGCAGTCCCGTACGTACTCCTCGGCCGCCAGGACGACCGCCGCGCCGCCGTCGGAGCGGATGCAGCAGTGGAGCTTGGTGAAGGGATCGGCGATCGGCGGGGACGACAGCACGTCGTCGACGGTGATCGGGGTGCGGAACATCGCCTCGGGGTTCGCCGCCGCGTTCGCCCGGGCCTGCACGGCCACCGAGGCCAGCTGTTCCAGTGTGGTGCCGTACTCGTGCATGTGGCGGCGCGCGGCCATGGCGTACTTGGCGATCAGGGTGTGCCCGTAGGGGACCTCGTACTGGAGGGGGCCGCGCGCCCCGAAGGAGAGGGTGCCGGTCCGGCGCCCCGCCTTGATGTCCGCGCGGGCCGTGGAGCCGTAGACGAGGAGGACGACGTTCGCGTGACCGGCGGCGATCGCGTCCGCCGCGTGCGCCGCCATCACCTCCCAGGTCGAGCCCCCGACGGAGGTGGAGTCCACCCAGGTGGGCCGCAGGCCCAGGTACTCCGCCACCTCCACCGGCGCCAGCGTCCCCAGTCCGGCCGACGCCAGGCCGTCGATCGCGGTGCGTTCCAGTCCCGCGTCGGCGAGGGCCCGGCGGGCCGCCTGCGCGTGGAGCGCGTACGGGGTCGCGCCGTCCACCCGGCCGCAGTCGGACAGGGCGACGCCGACGATCGCGACGTTTCGTCCGGTCATGAATCTGACGGTACATCAGATTCGGGGTTCGGGAACCTGCGCGGTGACTCTGTGGCCGTGGCTCCGTGCGGCGGCTGCGTGTAGCGGCTCCGCATGGCGGCTCCGCACGGTGACTCTGCGCGCCGGCCCTGTGCTTCGGTGGGCATCCGGCCTAATATGACGGCCCGTCAGATACGGAGATCGTCGCTGGGGGAACGGAAGGGGGGCCGCCCATGGATGCCCGCTTCACCACCGAGCAGGAGGAGATCCGGCGCACCGTACGGGAGTTGCTGCTGAAGCGGTGTGGTCCGGAGGGGGTCCGGGCCGCCGTGCGGACGGGGCAGGGGTACGACGTCGGACTGTGGGCCGCCCTCTCCGACCAGCTCGGGCTGCCGGGGCTCGCCCTTCCCGAGGCGTACGGCGGCGTCGGATGTTCGGAGACCGAACTCGCTCTGGTGGCAGAAGAGTTGGGGAGCTCGTTGGCCCCCTCCCCGTTGCTGTCCACCTCGGTTCTCGTCGCTCCTCTGATCCTCGCGCTCGGCACCGAGCGGCAGCGCGCCGAGCTGCTCCCCCTGCTCGCCTCCGGCCGGCTCACCGCGGCCCTCGCGGTAGCGGGCGGCGCCCTCTCCACCGCACTGGCGTTGACCGGGGACAACAGGGGTGCGTGGTCCGGCGGCGGTCGGGCCGGCGGCATTCAGGCGCGACGCGTCGGGGACGGGTGGCGGCTCTACGGGGAGGCCGGTCAGGTCCTCGACGGGCACAGCGCGGGGCTGCTGGTCGTCGCGGCGCACGCCGGGGGGTACGCGCGCTCGCGGACGCTGCTGTTCGTGGTGCGGGCGGGGAGAGGGGACGCTGGCGGTGCTGGGGTCGGCGCCGGGGTCGGCGCCGGGTTCATGCGGGTGCGGCAGACCGCCGTCGACGAGACGCGACCGGTGGCCAGGATCGAACTGCGGGACGTGCGGGCCGAGTTGCTGGGCGTCGATGACGCGGTGGACGTGCCGGGCGCACTGGCACGCGTCGGGGACACGGCGGCCGCCGTGCTCGCCTCGGAGGCCGTGGGCGCCGCCGACCGGGCGTTGGAGCGGACGGTCGCGTATGTGCGGCAGCGGGAGCAGTTCGGGCGGCCGATCGGGTCGTTCCAGGCGGTGAAGCACCGGCTCGCGGATGTGTACGTACGGGTGCGGGCGGCCCGCTCGGCGGCGTACTACGCGGCCTGGGCGGCCGCGGCCGCCGCCCCCGGAGCGGGTGGTCGTGGAGGCGAACGGGTCGGTGGGCTGGCGCTCGCCCAGGCCCTGGAGACCTTGCGGGTGGCCGCCGGGGAGGGGATCCAGCTGCACGGCGGGATCGGGTTCACCTGGGAGCACGAGGCCCAGCTGTACTTCAAGCGGTCCCTTATACACCACTGACCCTGCCGACGAATAACCTTTTTTAACAACAGGGGGGGCCGCCAA